>DASTGV010000107.1:0-4596 GCA_035718765.1 Nocardioidaceae bacterium | reverse complement strand
CGGGCTGCTGAACCCGATGCTGCAGGGTCGCGTCGAGGGCCGGCCCCTGGATGCGTTGGTGTTCACCGCGCCGGGCGGTGGCTACCTGCGGAACCGGGACTGGCGGCAGCGCTCGGGCTTCGATGATGCGGTTAAGGCGCTGGGCCTGGCAGTCACGCCCCACGACCTGCGCCGGACGTTCGGCAGCTTGGCCCGGGCCGCGGGGGCTGACCTGCGGTGGGTGCAGAAGGCGATGGGACACGACCATCACCACCACGGCGCGCATCTACGCGCACCTGTACGACGACGAGCTCGACAGCGTCGCCGCCGCGCTCGACCGGATCGGACGCGGACGATGATGCGGCAGGCTCGCTGGCGCATTCCGGAGGCACGCACGGCCACATACGGCCAAAATGCGGCCACGAAGGACCTGCCAGGCATGAAGAAAGCCCAGGTGCTCTGCGCGAGTGTGGCGCTGACCTGGGCTCTTGTCTGGAGCCGCCTGTCGGAATCGAACCGACGACCTATTCATTACGAGTGAATCGCTCTACCGACTGAGCTAAGGCGGCGCAGCGCCCGGCCGGTCAGCCGGGCACGCCGGACGAGTATACGGATGCCGCGCCGTCGCCACGAATCGACGGGTGGGCGTGCCGGGTCACGGGACAGCCCGTGCCGGCGGGCGGCTGTCACTAGCAGTCCACCTCCGCCTTCGGGACCACGCCGGAGACGAGGTAGGACTCGACCGCGTGGTCCACGCACGGGTTGCCGGCCCGGTAGCCGGTGTGCCCGTCGCCGTTGCGGGTGACCAGCACGCCGTGGTCGAGCTGGTTCGCCAGCGAGCGGGCCCAGGCCAGCGGCGTAGCCGGGTCGCGGGACGTGCCGACCACCATGATCGGCGCCGACCCGGTGGCGTGGACCGGTGCGGGCTTGCGGCCCGAGTGCACCGGCCAGCTCGCGCACGCGGAGAGCGTGTAGGCGAACACGGCGCCGAAGGTCGGCGAGACCTTCTCGAAGCGCGGCACGTACTGGGCGACCTGCGAGCTCGGGATCGGGTCGTCGTGGTCGAGGCAGTTGACGGCGTAGAGCGCCTCGAGCGAGTTGTCCTTGTAGCCCTGCTTGCCCCGTCCGACGTACGCGTCGGCCAGCGCCAGCAGCACCGAGCCGTTCCCGTCGAACGCCTGCTGCAGCGCCTGGTCGAGGAGGCCCCAGTAGCGCTTGCTGTAGAGCGGGAACCAGATCCCGAGCAGCGCGGTGCCCGACTCCAGCTGGCGGGTGGCGTCGCCGCGGATGGGCCGCTTCTCCACGCTGTCCAGGAAGGCCCGGATGCGCTTGGTGCCGGCGTCGACCGAGTCGCCCAGGAAGCAGCCGCCCCTGGCCACGCAGGCGCCGACGTACGCCCGCAGCGCGGTCTCGAACGCCTTCGCCTGCACCTCCCCCTGCTGCACGGTGGACAGCGACGGGTCGAGCGCTCCATCCAGCACCATCCGCCCCACCCGGTGCGGGAACAGCCCGGCGTACGTCGCCCCGATGGACGTTCCGTACGACGCGCCGAAGTAGCTGAGCCTGCGGTCCCCGAGGGCCGCACGCAGCACGTCGAGGTCCTTGGCCACCTCGACGGTCGACATGTGCCGGGCCAGGTTGCCGCTCTCCCGGAGGCAGCCCTCGCCGATCTTGTGGAGCAGCCCGTCGGAGCGGCGGATCTCCGCGGGGGTGTCCGGGTCGGGGTCGGAGGAGTTCAGGGCGTCCAGGGTGGCGGTGTCCGTGCAGCGCAGCGGGGTGCTCCGGCCGACCCCGCGGGGGTCGAAGCCGACGATGTCGAACGCCTGCAGCAGCTCGGGCCCGAAGGACGACTGGCCGCCGGCCGCGTAGTCGACGCCGGAGGCACCGGGACCGCCCGGGTCCACCACCAGCGAGCCGATCCGGCGCGACGGCGAGGAGGCGGGCACCTTGAGCAGGGCCAGCCGGATCACCCGTCCCCCGGGGTGCGCGTAGTCCAGCGGCACCTTCAGCGTGGCGCACCGGTCGCTCCCGCGGCAGCTCGTCCAGGTCAGCTTCTGCCGGTAGAACCGGTCCAGCCGGGGTGCCGCGGTCACCGTCGCGCCCGGCCCGGTCGAGCCGATCGGGCTCGGGGTCAGGGTCGGCTCGGGGAGGGCCTTCTTGGTGTGGGCACCGCCGGAGAAGACGCCGCACCCGGAGAGCAGCAGGGCGAGGACCACGAGCAGGGCGAGACCACTGCGAGGGGCACGGGGCACCCGCCCACTGTAGGAGGTCACCCGATACGCAGCTCGACCATCATCGACTCCAGCGCGAGCAGCGGGGTGGTGTTGAACTCCATCATCTGCTCGCGGGCGGTGAAGATCGCGTCGATGCGGCGGATGTTCTGCTCGGGCGTCGAGCGGCGGGCGAGGTCGGCCACCTCGTCGCGGACCTCCTCGTTGACCAGGTCGCCGTGCGCACCGGTCTGCAGCGCGATGGCGTCCCGGTAGACCGACATGATGTCCATCAGCCCGCGGTCGATGACGTCCATGATCCGGCGCTTCTCGCGCTGCTTCTGGCTGTGCTGCAGCTCGCGCAGGCCGGCGCGGTAGGCCCGCGAGGCCTTGGACTTCCGGTCGTCGCCGTAGAGGCCCTCCAGCTCGGTGAGCTCGCGGGCGTTGCTGCGCTCGGTGATCGCCGACGTCTCGTCCTTGGCGATGTCGACCAGGTTGGCGGCGGCGTTCATGCAGGCGCCCAGCGACGTCAGGCCGCGGGGCAGCGCGACCACCTCGCGGCGGCGGTTGCGGGTCAGCTCGTCGGAGGCGAGCGCGCGGGCGCGGCCGATGTGCCCCTGGCTGGCGCGGGCGGCGAAGGCGGCCACGGACTCCCCGATGCCGTGCTCCTCGACGAGGAAGCGGGCCACCTGCTGGGCCGTGGGGGTGGCCAGCGTGACGTTTCGGCACCGCGACCGGATCGTCGGGAGCACGTCCTCCACCGTCGGCGCGCACAGCAGCCAGACCGTCTTGGGGGTGGGCTCCTCGATGGCCTTGAGCAGGGTGTTGCCGGTGCGTCCACTGGCGTCGCCGAGGCGGTCGGCGTCCTCGATGATCATGATCTGGTAGCGCTTCTCCACCGGCGACAACGCCGAGCGGTGCACCAGCTCACGCATGTCCTTGATGTAGAGCATCGACGTCTCGGAGCGGGTGATGCTCACGTCCGGGTGCGACCCGGCCAGCGCGGTCCGGCAGGCGTGGCACTCCCCGCAGCCGGTGCCCCGCTCGCACTGCAGCGCCGCCGCGAACGCGATCGCCACGTTGGACCGGCCCGAGCCCGGCGGCCCGGTGAACAACCAGGCGTGCGTCATGCCGTGCCCCTCGACCGCACGCTTGAGCGGGGCGATCGCGTGCTGCTGGCCCACCAGGGTGGACCAGACGTCACCGGCGCTCACGCGTCGCGCCCCGGGCCCGGCGCGGGCGTGCTCGGCGTGGCCCGGGTGGCCCGCGTGGGCTGGGTGTCGGCGTCGGCGAACGGAGCCGTCGACGGGTCGTGGTGCGGACGGGCGGCCTGGCCGAGCAGGGGCAGGACCCGGGCCCGGATCGCGGCGGCGATCTCCTCCACCGGGCGCCGCGCGTCGACCACGAGGTAGTGCTCCGGCGCGAGGCCGGCGAGGTGCAGGAAGCCCTCCCGGACCCGCTCGTGGAACTCGAGGGACTCCCCCTCGATCCGGTCCCGCTCCCGGAAGCGGGACATGCCCTGCTGCGGAGGCAGGTCGAGCAGCACGGTCAGGTGCGGGCGCAGGTCGGCGGTCGCCCAGCGGGCCACCCGCTCCACCTCGCGGTCGGCGAGCGCCCGCCCGGCGCCCTGGTAGGCCAGCGTGGAGTCGACGTAGCGGTCGGTGACCACCACGCAGCCGCGGGCCAGCGCCGGCGCCACCACCCGGTCGACGTGCTCGGCCTTGTCGGCGGCGTAGAGCAGCGCCTCGGTGCGGTGCGAGATGTCGCCGGTCGCCGGGTCGAGCACGATCCGGCGCAGCGTCTGCCCGACGGCGGTGTCCCCCGGCTCGTGGGTGAGCAGCACGTCGTACCCCTCCGCCTCGAGCCACTCGCGCAGCAGCCGGGACTGGGTGGACTTGCCCGCGCCCTCACCGCCCTCGAGCGCGACGAAGCACCCGGTGGCGGCGTACACACCGGGGGTGCCGGTGAAGGCGTGCTTCAGGTCGGTCAGCAAAGGGGTTCCCGTCCGGTCGTCCATCTGACGGTAGGACGCGACACCGACAATCGTCATCAGCACCGCGGCGATCAGGAACGTGAACGCGGCGCCGTTGTAGACCAGGTACGGGTGCCCGTTCTTGTCGAGCGGCCCGAGCTTGTGCGTGCCGATCAGGCCGGCGAGCAGCGGCGACACGGCCAGCACCAGGGCCAGCGCGAGCCGGATCATCGAGCCGACGAAGGCGAACGTGCGGCCCCGGACCTCGTCGGGGACCTCCAGGCCGAGCATGGTGTTGCCGGTGATCCAGCCGACGCCGGCGAAGAAGCCGAGCACCGCGGTCAGCCCGATCACGACGGGCAGCTGCTGGACGAGCGCGAGCGGGAACAGCAGCAGCCCGGTCAGGGTGAGCGAGATCCCGAACAGGCGCCGCCG
>DASTGV010000106.1:0-6170 GCA_035718765.1 Nocardioidaceae bacterium | reverse complement strand
GCGGTTCGCCGACCGGTGTTCGCCCGCCGCGTCCTGCCTCGTCACGCCGAGTTCACCCGCGGCCGCAACCGTCGTGGCCATGAGAGTCGCCCTGGTCAGCGAGTCCTTCCTCCCTCAGGTCAACGGCGTCACCAACACGGTGCGCCACGTCGTCGACCGGCTCGTCGAGACGGGGCACGACTGCCTCGTGGTCGCACCCGGCTCCGGTCCCGACGACTACCGCGGGGTGCCCGTCGTCCGGGTTCGCTCCGCCGGCCTGCCCGGCTACCGTTCCTTCGCCCTCGGCCTCCCCGACCGCCGGGTGTCCGCGGCCCTCGCAGGCTTCCGTCCCGACGTCGTGCACCTCGCCTCTCCGGTCTCGCTCGGCGCCGTCGGCCTCCGGGCGGCCAGACGGATGGGGGTCGCGACGGTCGCGGTGTACCAGACGGACGTGGCCGGCTTCGCCCGTCAGTACGGCGTCCCGGCCGGCGCCCTGCTCGACGCGTGGGTCGGCCACCTGCACCGCCGGGCGGACCGGACCCTCGTCCCGTCACAGGCCTCGCGGCGGCAGCTCGAACGGCTCGGAGTCGGCGACCTGCACCTGTGGCGCCGCGGCGTCGACCTCGACCTGTTCGGCCCGTCCTGTCGCGACGATGCGCTGCACGCGACCTGGACCCGCGGGGCGCGGCCGGGGGACCGGGTGGTCGTCGGCTACGTCGGCCGGCTGGCGTCCGAGAAGAGCGTGCGCCGACTGGTCGAGGTGTCCCACGTCCCCGGTGTCGAGCTCGTGGTGGTCGGCCACGGCCCGGAGCGCGGATGGCTGGAGCGGCACCTGCCGCGCGCCACCTTCACCGGCATGCTGGGTGGCCCGGACCTGGCCCGCGCGTTCGCCAGCCTCGACGTCTTCGTCCACCCCGGCGAGAACGAGACCTTCTGCCAGACCGTCCAGGAGGCGCAGGCGAGCGGCGTGGCGGTGGTCGCCGCCGGTGCGGGTGGGCCCGTCGACCTGGTCGACGACGGCCGCTCGGGACTGCTCTACGACGTCGCCGACCCCCGCTCGCTGCGCCGCGCGGTGGCGACGGTCGTGGGCGACCCGCTGCTGCGCCGGACCCTGGCTCGAGCCGGCCGCGAGGCGGTGCGGGGCCGCACCTGGGCCTCGCTCGTCGACCGGCTCGTCGACGAGCACTACCGGACCCTCGCCGGCCAGCCCGCCGTGGTCGGGCCGCCCCGGGCGGCATGAGCGCCGCCCTGAGACGTGCCGCTCTGCTCGCCGTGGGCTCCGGGGTGGTGGTCGGGGCGGCCGCCGCCGGCGCCTGGCACCTGCTGAGGTCCCAGGCCAGGGTCGCCCGCGCGGCCATCGGCAAGCCGCTGGGTGAGGAGGGCTTCCAGGTCGACCGGACCTACCGGCGCAAGCGAGGCCGCCCGCTCACCCTGCTCGTGCTCGGCGACTCGATCGCCGCGGGCCTCGGCGCGGACCGCCGTCGGCGCACGCTCGGCGTGCAGCTCGCGAAGCGGCTGGGGAAGGAGGCGGACCGGGCGGTGCGGCTGGTCTGCACGGCCGAGGTCGGTGCCGAGACGTGGCGGCTGGCCCATCAGCTCGACGCGGTCCCGGACGACGTACTCCCCGACGTCACCGTGGTCGTGGTAGGCGGCAACGACGTGATCCACCGGATCCGGCTCGCGGACTCCGTCGCCCACCTGGCGGTCGCGGTCCGGACCCTGCGGGCGCGGGGGAGCCAGGTCGTGGTGGGCACCTGCCCGGACCTGGGTGCCCTGCAGGCCGTGCCCCAGCCGCTGCGTGAGCTCGGCCGGCAGGCGTCCCGGCGGCTGGCCTTCGCGCAGCGCGAGGTCGTGGTCGCCAACGGGGGGTTCGCCGTGTCGCTGGCCGCCGTCGTGGGCCCGATCTTCGTGGACCGTCCCGAGGAGATGTTCGCGGTCGACCGGTTCCACCCGTCCGGAGCCGGCTACCGGCGTACGGCGCGGGCGATGCTGCCGAGCGTCCTGGCATCGCTCGGGCTGCGGGAGGACGTGCCGGTGGGACACCATCTCCCGCTGTCGGCCCAGGGCTCGGCGGAGGACCCTGATGATGGAGCAGCAGAGGCGAGGTCGCCATGGGACACCGAGCAGAGGTCGTCACCACCGGGTCGGTCGTGTCCGCCGACGGCACGAGGATCGGCTACCGGCGGTTGGGCCGAGGGCCGAGCGTGATCCTGCTGCACGGTGGCGTGAACGCGTCGCAGCACATGCTGAAGCTCGGACGTGCGCTGGCCGACGCGTACACGGTGTACCTGCCCGACCGCCGAGGTCGGGGGATGAGTGGCGCGTTCGGGCCCGCCTACGGCATCCAGCGCGAGGACGAGGACCTGGCCGCGCTGGTCGAGCACACCGCGGCCGGGTGCATCTTCGGACCGGCCAACGGTGGGCTGTTCGCCCTGCACGGAGCCATCGGGCTCGGGCGGGTCCGGAGGGTGGCCGCGTACGAACCGCTCCTGCTGTGGGGTGGACCCGACGATGCGGCCATCCGCCACACGTTCACCACGATGCAGCGGATGATTCGCAGCGGACGCCCGGGAGAGGCGATCGTGTTCTCGGTCCAGGAGAACGTGGACCGGGAGGTCCGCCGCGGGCACATGCCGAGCTGGGTGGGCACCGCTGTGCACGTGTTCCCGTCCCGGGTCGGGGCCGGCATGGTCGACCTGCTGCTGCGCCACGAGCGTCCCCGCTCCGGGAACGTCGCCTGGCGGGAGCTGGTGGCCGGCCTGCCCGCGGAGCTCGACCCGGTGCTGGACACCGAGGGGACGCTGCAGGAGTACCGGCAGCTCGACGCCCGGGTGCTGCTGATGTACGGCGGCGAGACCGACCCGATGTTCGTCGACTGCGCCGAAGCGCTGCACGCGGTCCTTCCGCACTCGACGGTGCTGCGGCTGCCGGGGCTGAACCACGACTCGGCACAGACCTACGGCAGGCCGGAGACGATCGCCGCGACGCTGCGGCTGTTCTTCGCGCCATGAAGGGCCGGCCCGCCGGAACAGCAACCTGTACGACGGGCGTGCGTCTAGGTCCCAGCATGATCCGCACGGGTCATACCGGTTCATTCCGCGCACCCAATAGCCTCGCCCTGCTCCCGCCTCGTGCCTCCCCCGTCGCGGGACGGGAGCCCACAGCCTTCGGCGTCAGCACGTCGCCCGGACCGCAGCAGGACCAGGTCCCGACCGTGCTTGACGGGGTGACCCTCGGGTGCGACGGTGACGATGGCGCCCCGGGCCCAGGCATCCATGAGGCCGAGGGCGGGCTCGGTTCCCAGGCAGGTCGGATCCTCGGCACGATGGACTCAGCGGGACCCACCGGGCACTGTGTTCGGCGGGGGCAGTTCCAGACCGAGAGCCGCAGGTGGTCTTCATGACCCGGCAGAGAACCCCCCACACGCGCCTCGGAGGTCGGCCCCGCCGCTGCGACGCCGAGGCAACGCGAACGCTGCAGCGCACCTTGCTCGCGCCGGGCCAGGCCCGCGCCTTCGTCGACGAGCAGCTCTGCCCCCTGCACGGCCCGAACGCCATCGCCGCCGTGAGGCTCGTGGCGAGCGAGGTCGTGCTCCACGCCGTCCGGTACGGCGAGGGGCCCGTCGTCATCGCCGTCGAGTGCGACGCCACGACCGTGACGGTCTCGGTCAGCTGCGCCATGCGTGCTCCGGCGGAGGGTGCCCGCCTGCAGCTGGGCGACCCCATCTCGAGCAGGATCGTGGACAGCATCTGTCGTGCCAGCGGGATCGCGCACACCGCCCGAGGGCTGACGATGTGGTGCACGCTCCCCACGGGTCACATGTGGATGGAGACGGGTCCGCACCGGGCCGTGGGCCCGGAGCCACCCGGTCTGCTCGACCCGGCGGCGAGCCGGTCGCGAGACGTGTCCTGACGCCGCCGGACACGAGGAGCCCCTCGCGGGCCGTCGCGTACGCATGGCCGCTTGACCGGCTCCCATCTCGGGATCGACGCTGAGGGCATGGCCAGCCACGAGGCCGACGACCGATCCTCGCGTCCGCTCCTCACGCTCGGCCGGGTCGACCGGGTCCGGGTCCAGGTCGGTTACCGCGTCAGACCCGACGGCCCGGCGTACCAGCAGTTCCTTCTCGACCTTCCTGTGCCGGGAGCAGACGGCGCCGGCGACGGGCAGGGCTTGGACGAACCGGTCCTGCTGGCCGCGCTCGAGCCGGTCCTGTACGCCGGCGCCGACGCGCCGAGGCACTACTCCGTGCACCAGCACCGCTGGCACACCAGCTGGGGTCCGAGTCCGGGGGCGCTGGACGTCGGGATCCTGGTCACCACCGGGACCAGGACGACGGCCGTCACGGATGCGGCGCAGCAGAGTGTCACCCGCGCCTTCCGCGACCTGCTGGGCATCGCGGGTCCACCGGAGCCGACACCGACCACCCGGGACGCCGCGGTCCTGCGGGCACGCCGCAGTGTCGCGGCGGCGTACGCCCTGGACCCGGATGCGCTGTCGCTCAGCGCGGAGGAGCACCACCCGGCCACGAACTCCTGGGTGGTGGGGCTTCGCTCCGCTGCCGGCGAGCGGTACGCCGTGGTGGTCGGCCTGGTCGACGGGTACGCCGGGTCGGTGCGGGTGCGGCACGAAGCCCAGAGCGAGGTGTTCGACGCCGTCGGGTCCGAGTGACCGCGGTCGACGACGCGTGGGACGAGCCCGGCCGGACCAGGACCTTGTTCCCTGCCGACGGTGAGCCGCGCGAGCCTAGGGTGCGCCGCATGGACCCGGATCTGAGGAGTCAGCGGGCGGCCGTCGAGAGCACACCTGCTGACGTCCCGGCGTCGGCGCCGGCGTGGCCGCCCGGGCAGACGTCTCCGGTGGGTCATCACCCGCGGGAGCGCGGGGCGCACTCGCCGATGACGCTGGTGGACGCCCTGCTCTTCGTCTTCGCCGGGGTCTCGGCCGCCTGGCTCGCCTTCCTGCTGCTGGCGGAGAGCCTGCAGCTGAACTGGCAGCTCCTGCTGCTCGTGGTGTTCTGGCTGCTGGCGGCCTACCTCGTGCTGCCGAGACTGCATCGGGTCCTGACCTACCTCTACGTCCCGAACTACTTCATCGGTCGCACCAGGACGAGCGACGGTCTCCTCGGTGACCCGGTGAACCTGGCGCTGCTCGGGGACGAGGCCCAGGTGCACGCCGCCATGACCGCGGCGGGGTGGACGCTGGCCGACGACGTCACCCTCGCCAGCAGTGCGCGCATCGTGAGGACCACGTTGACGCGACGCAGCTACCCGGAAGCACCGGTGAGCCCACTGCACCTGTTCGAGCGGCAGCAGGACTTCGCCTACCAGCAGGAGGTCGACGGTCAACCCTCGCAGCGGCACCACGTGCGGTTCTGGCGCTGCCCCGAGGGGTGGCGGCTCCCCGGCGGGCACCCGGTGGACTGGGTCGCCGCGGGCACCTACGACCGCAGCGTTGGCCTCTCGTTGATGACCCTCCAGGTCACGCACCGCATCGCGAGGGACATCGACGTCGAGCGCGACCACATCGTCGCGACCCTGACGGCAGCGGACCCCCGTGTCGAGGTGGAGCAGATCCGCCACTTCGCCAGCGGGTACCACGCCCGCAACGGCGGCGGTGACGAGATGGTCACCGACGGTGACCTCCCCGTCATCGACCTCCGCGGGATCGCGCAACCGGCGACCGCCCGCGCCAGACCCGTCACCGACAGCCGCGACAAGCGGCCCGCCTCGACCGTCTTCAGCGCGGGCGTGTCCTTGACCCGCGGGGTGGTGGGGCTCGTGATCGCCGGCCTGTTCCTCGTGGACCCGGGGTCGGTGACCCTGACCCGGGACACCCGCGCGACCACGGCGGTCGCGACCGCCGGCGTGCTCGTCGTCGTGGCCCTGCTCGACCTCGGGCTCGGGACGGCCACGTTCTTCGGTCGCAACTGGGCCCGGGTCCTGCTGATGCTGTCCTGCGCGGTCACCATCTGCGTCGCCTTCCTCGCCACCGCCCGTGGTGGTCCGCGACCGACGCTGGGGACCGACCTTCCCCATGTGGCCCTGGGGATCCTCGTCCTGCTCGCCCTGACCAGCCCCGCGGCCCGGCAGTACGCGATGCGCGCCCGAACCATCCCGAAGCAGAGGTCGGGAGGGCTCGAGCCGCACGGCCTACTTCGGCGGCAGTGACCGCGCGTACGCGAGCCCGAT
>DASTGV010000105.1:0-32105 GCA_035718765.1 Nocardioidaceae bacterium | reverse complement strand
AGGAGGCGCCGGTCATCCAGCTGTTCTGCCCGCTCGTCTGCGAGGTGGGTGACCGGGACCGCGCGGCCTTCGAGGTCTCCGTGCTCAACCGGGACCAGCGGTTCCTGAAGTTCGTGCTGTCCGGGGACGACGTCATGGTGCACATGTACCTCCCGGCCTACCCCTTCGCCCCCGAGCACCTGCGCGCGATGCTCGGGCTGATGTCCTCGTCGGTCGACTCGCTCGATGACGACCTGGTGGCCCGGGTCGGCGGCCGGCGGATGTTCGAGACGACGGAGGACGACGAGGGGCCGGGCGAGCCCGACGCCACGGACGAGGAGGACCGCGAGTCCCGGCCGGAGGCGATGCATCCCGCGATGCTGACGCTGCTCCAGCTCGACGCCGAGTCGCCGGGCTCGCTCACGCCGGAGCTGGCGGCGAGCGTGTGCGCGATGGACCGGGACCTGATCCTCGAGCTGATCACCTGGAACAGCGAGCAGGAGACCGCCTGGCGGCAGGCACGTGACCAGGCGGTCCTGCACGGCGACGCCGAGGAGGCCGAGGTCTGCGGTCACGAGATGAGCCACGCCGAGCAGACCGTCAACCTGCTGCGACGGGCCCTCCGGCTGGTGGTCGAGCGTCAGCTCGGTCGGGACCTGCTGGACCAGGGGTACGTCGTGGCGCGCCGCCGCCGCGAGTCACGACGGGAGAAGGACGCGCCCCTGCCCGGACTCGACGCCGAGGAGGCGGGGCTGTTCGACGAGGAGTGACGTCGAGCTCAGCCCTTGGGCGTGACCGGCTCGCCGCAGGTCGGGCACTGGATCTCGTCGACCGGTTCGGACGACTCGCCCTCGGCCCCGCAGTACTCGCACACCCACTCCATGAGCACAGGATCCTCGCTCTTCGGCTCAGGGTCTCGAGGCTCGGCACGCTCGCCTGTCAACCGACGGGCTGGACCGGGGCGTGGACGGGCCCTCAGGCGGGTAAGCCCTCCATGACCGGCTGCGGCGTGACTCTCGAGCGAAGGGCGTCCGATGACCGAATCCACCGAGCTCAAGCGGGGCCTGAAGCAACGGCACCTGACCATGATCGCGATCGGCGGCGTCATCGGCGCCGGGCTGTTCGTCGGGTCCGGGGTCGTGATCAACGAGACCGGACCGGCGGCGTTCCTGAGCTACCTGATCACCGGGGTGCTGATCATCCTGGTGATGCGGATGCTCGGCGAGATGGCCACCGCGAACCCGACCACCGGCTCGTTCGCGGACTACGCGCGCAAGGCGCTCGGCGGCTGGGCGGGCTTCTCGGTGGCCTGGCTGTACTGGTACTTCTGGGTGATCGTGGTCGGCTTCGAGGCCGTCGCCGGCGCGAAGATCATCACCTTCTGGTTCGACGCGCCGCTCTGGCTGCTGTCGCTGGGGCTGATGGTGCTGATGACCGCGACGAACCTGGTGTCGGTCCGGTCGTACGGCGAGTTCGAGTACTGGTTCGCCGGGATCAAGGTGTTCGCGATCATCGCGTTCCTGGTGCTCGGCACCCTGTTCGTCGTCGGGCTGTGGCCGAACAAGGGCTTCGACATGAGCAACATGACCAGCCACGGCGGGTTCTTCCCGAACGGCGTCGGCGCGATCTTCTCCAGCATCGTGGTCGTGGTGTTCTCGATGGTCGGCGCGGAGATCGCCACCGTCGCGGCCGCGGAGTCGCACGACCCCGAGAAGGCGATCGCCAAGGCCACCCAGTCGGTGATCCTGCGGGTGGCGACCTTCTTCGTCGGGTCGATGATCCTGCTGGTGTGCATCGTGCCGTGGAACGACAACGAGCTCGGCGCCTCGCCGTACGTCGCGGCGTTCACCAAGATGGGCATCCCGTACGCCGACCAGGTCATGAACGCGGTCGTGCTCACCGCGGTGCTGTCCTGCCTGAACTCCGGGCTCTACACCGCCTCCCGGATGCTGTTCGTGCTCGCCGCCCGCCGCGAGGCACCGATGCGGCTGATCACGGTGAACCGCCGGGGCGTGCCGGTGTGGGCGATCCTGTTCTCGACGGTGGTCGGATTCCTGAGCGTGATCGCGGCCTACGTGTCCCCGGACAAGGTCTTCACGTTCCTGCTCAACTCGTCGGGTGCGGTGATCCTGTTCGTCTACCTGCTGATCGCGGTCTCCGAGTTCGTGCTGCGCCGGCGCGCGGACGAGGACGACCTGAAGGTGAAGATGTGGGGGTTCCCGTTCCTGACCATCCTCGCGGCGGTCGGGATCGTGGCCGTCCTGGTGCAGCTCGGCGTGAAGAGCGACACCCGCTCGCAGCTGCTGCTGAGCCTGCTGTCGTGGGGCGTGGTGCTGGGGCTGTACGCCATCACCCGCTGGCAGGGCGGCTCGGTGGCCCCCGAGGAGCTGGAGGACACCAGCCGGGCGAAGCGGATCGTGGTGCTGGCCAACCAGACCATGGAGGACGGCGCGCTGCACGACGCGCTGCACCGCATCCAGGGCAGCGAGCAGGCCGAGTACTTCGTGGTCGTGCCGGCGAACCCGGTCGACACCGGCGACGCCGAGAGGGAGGGCGCGGCGTTCGTGTGGGAGGCCGCGACCCGCAGCGCCGGCCAGCGCCTCGAGCAGACCCTGGAGACGCTGCGCAACCAGGGGCTCACCGTCGACGGGGAGCTTGGCGACTACCGGCCGCTGGTCGCCCTGGACAAGGCGGTCCGGGAGTTCCGGCCCGACCACGTGGTCATCTCGACCCATCCCGAGGACCGGTCCACGTGGCTGCGGCACGGTGTCGTCGCGGACGCGCGGGAGAAGTACGACGTCCCGATCCAGCACGTGGTGGCGCGGGAGTCGCTGGTCGAGCGGTGACCGCCGGGCTCAGGGCGTGCGGGACAGTCCGGAGATCAGGCTCTGCACGTCCGCCCAGTCCGGGGAGGCCCGCAGTGCGTCCTCGTGGGCCCGCACGATCGCGTCGAGCCGTCCCAGCCGGACCCGGCCCTGCCGCGACAGGTGGACGGCGACCCGCCGGCGGTCCTCCAGGGACGGGCGCCGGTAGACCCAGGCGGAGTCGACCAGGCCGTCGACGACGCGGGTGAGGGTGGGCTGCGCGATCTGCAGCGAGTCGGCCAGCTCGCCCATGACATGACCTTCGTCGTCGTCGAGGGCCCTCAGGACCCGCCACTGGTCGAGGGTGCAGCCGTCGTCGGCGAGCCGCGCGGCCAGGCCGCGGACGGCTCGTCGCTGGGCGAGGACCAGGGTCTCCACGAGTGAAGGCGTGGCCGGCAGCGTGCGCGGACCCATGCTCGCCTCCCTCTCTGCTGCAGTCGCCTGGAGCATACTCGTGCCGTGAGGATCGAGGCCCGGTTGGCCGACCCGCTGGAGGCGCAGCTCCTGGCTCGCGGTCCCGGTCGTCTGCGGGTCGGGCTGGTGGTGCCGCAGTCGGGCGCGCTCGGCATGACCGGCCCCTCCGCCGTGAACGCCGGCCTGCTCGCCGCTCACGAGCTGAACGTCACCGACGGCGTCCACGGCGCGTACGTCGACCTGGTGCTCGTCGACGGCGGCCGCTCGCCGGCGGAGGTCGCGGCCGAGGTCGAGCGGCTGTGTGCCGCCGACGCCGTGGACGCCCTGGTCGGCTTCCACACCAGTGACGTGCACCGGGCCGTCGAGGCCACGGTCGCGGGCCGCACGCCGTACGTCTTCACGCCCCCGCACGAAGGCGGCCCGCGTGGCCCCGGGGTCGTCTGCATCGGCACGGACCCGGTGCACCAGCTGGCCCTGCCGATCGCCTGGCTGACCGCGCACCACTCGCTGCGGCGCTGGGCGCTGGTCGGCAACGACTACATCTGGCCGCAGAGCGTGCACCGCGCCGCGACCGGGCTGGTCGGCGGTGCGGGCGGCCGGGTGGTCCTCGACCGGCTGGTGCCCCTCGGGCAGGTGCACGCCCACCTCGACCGGCTCGTCGAGGAGCTGCGCCGGTCGGCTCCCGACGCGCTGCTGCTCAGCCTGGTGGGGAGGGACCTGGCCGCGTTCAACCGCGCGCTGCGTCAGGCCGACCTCGACCGGCACCTCGTGCGGCTGGCCGGAGCGCTGGAGGAGAACGGCCTGCTGGCGTGCGACGGCGACCGCAGCGGCCTGCTCTACGCCGCGATGCCGTCGTTCGCCTCGCTCGCCGACGAGCGGTACCAGAGCCTGGCGGAGCGGTACTTCTCGCTCTTCGGACCGCAGGCGCCGCTGCTCGACACCTACGCGGCCGGCGTCTACGACGGGCTGCACCTGCTCGCCTCCCTGGCCAACGAGTCCCGGCTGCGCCCGGACCGCACGCTCGCAGCCTCCGCCGGAAGGCGGGCGGGCGGTCGCCCCGGCGGCGTGCACCTCGCCCGGGCGGACGGGCTCGACTTCTCGGTGGTGACCAGCGTGGCGTGATGCTTCCATCTGGAAGTAGTTGGGCATACGCTCGCCCCGATCGGGGGACTCCGGCTCCAGAAGCGAGGCAGAGATGAGCGACAGCACGGCGCCCGAGAGCATCGAGCGCTACGGGTACAAGCAGGAGCTGCACCGGTCCCTGAGCTTCGCCGACCTGCTGGTCTACGGGCTGGTGTTCATGGTGCCGATCGCGCCGTTCGGCATCTTCGGCGGTGTCTTCCAGGGCTCCGGCGGCATGGTCGCCCTGGCCTACGCCATCGGCATGGTGGCGATGATGTTCACCGCGCTGTCCTACGCGCAGATGTCGCAGGCCTTCCCGATGGCCGGCTCGGTGTACACCTACGCCGGGCGCGGCATCGCGGCCCCGGTCGGCTTCCTGTCCGGCTGGATGATCCTGCTCGACTACGTGCTGGTGCCCGGCCTGCTCTACCTGATCGCCGCCATCGCGATGAACTCCCTGGTCCCCTCGATCCCCGTCTGGATCTGGCTCATCGGGTTCGTGGTGCTGAACACGGTCGTGAACTACATGGGCATCGAGATGACCGCACGGGTCAACAAGATCATGCTCATCGGTGAGCTGGTGGTGCTGGCGATCTTCATCGTCATCGGCGTCGTCGCCCTCGCCCAGGGCAAGGGCCGTGGGTTCGACTTCAGCCCCGTCTACAACGCCGACACCTTCTCCCTGTCGCTGGTGCTCGGCGCCGTCTCGATCGCCGTGCTCTCCTTCCTCGGCTTCGACGGCATCTCGATGCTGGCCGAGGAGAACAAGGAGTCGGCGCGCGCGATCGGGCGTTCGATGGTGGCCGCGCTGCTGCTGGCCGGGACGCTCTTCATCGTGCAGACCTGGGTCGCGTCCCTGCTCGTGCCGAACCCGGAGGCCCTGATCAGCAAGGGCGATCCCGGCGGTACGGCGTTCTACGACGCCGCCGCCGTCGCGGGCGGTGCGTGGCTGTCGAAGCTCACCGCTCTGGCGACCGCGATCGCGTGGGGGTTCGCGAACGCCCTCGTGGCCCAGGCCGCCACCTCGCGGCTGCTGTACGCGATGGCACGCGACCGCCAGCTGCCGTCCCTGCTGGCCAAGGTGCACCCGAAGAAGGGCGTGCCGGTCAACGCGACGCTGCTGACCGCGCTGGTGTCCCTCGCGCTGGGGCTCTACATGGCCTCGCGCGCCGACGGCATCACCCTGCTCAGCACCCTGGTCAACTTCGGGGCGCTCACGGCCTTCCTGGTGCTGCACGTCTCCGTGGTGTGGCACTACGTGGTGCGCAACGGCAGCCGGGACTGGTGGCGCCACCTGGTCGCACCGGTCATCGGGTTCGTCATCCTCGCGTTCGTGGTGATCAACGCGAACGTCGCCGCACAGAAGCTGGGCTTCGTGTGGCTGGGCATCGGCGTGGTGCTGCTCGTCTTCCTGCTGGTCACCGGTCGCCGCCCGAGCCTCGTCCTCGACGAGGCCACCGCCACCGGCGAGGAGGCCCGATGAGCGGTCCGGAGGTCCGCACCCTGACCCCGACCCCGGAGCAGTACGCCTACGCGTTCGGCGGACGCGAGCCGCTCCTCACCGTCACGCCCGGGACCATCGTGGAGCTGTCCACCGAGGACTGCTTCGCCGGCAACGTGCGCGGCGTCGGCGACCTGCCGAGCCAGGTGTGCACCTTCCCCTTCCTGAACCCGGTGACCGGCCCCATCGCGGTCGAGGGGGCCGAGCCCGGCGACACGCTGGCCGTGCACTTCGTGGAGATCGTGCCGGCCCGGGACTGGGGCGCGTCGAGCACCTTCCCGCACTTCGGGGCGCTGACCACCACGCACGCGACCGCGATGCTGCACCCGGCCCTCGAGGAGCGGGTGTGGATGTACGAGATCGACGTGGCGGCGGGGACCTGCCGCTTCCAGGCCCGCCGGTCCGAGCTCTCGCTGGAGCTCCCGCTCGACCCCATGCACGGCACGGTGGGGGTCGCGCCGGCCGCCGGCGAGGTCCTGATGAGCATCACGCCGGCCGCGCACGGCGGGAACATGGACACCCCGGAGATGCGCGCCGGCGTGACGGCGTACTTCCCGGTCAACGTCGCCGGCGGCATGCTGTCGCTCGGTGACGGGCACGCCCGTCAGGGCGAGGGCGAGGTGTGCGGCACCGCGGTGGAGGCGGCCATGAACACGGTCGTGGTCGTCGACCTGCTGAAGGGTCAGGCGCCCGCGTCGCCCCGCATCGAGAGCGACGCGTTCCTGATGACGACGGGCTCGGGCCGCCCGCTCGAGGACGCGTTCCGGATGAGCCAGCTCGACCTGGTCGGGTGGACGGGCTCGCTGCTCGGGCTCGAGGAGCTCGACGCCTACCAGCTGGTCAGCCAGGCCGGTCTCGCACCGGCGGGCAACGTCGTGGACACCAACTACACGATGGTCGCGAAGCTGCCGAAGAGCCTGCTCGGCGCCGTCCCCGCGTACGACGGGACCCACGACCGGCTCCGGGCGGTCGCGGCCGACTACCTCCGCACCCGCTGAGGCACGCGCGGTGCGGGCGGTGCGAAGGTACCCGTAGCGACGGGTCGTTCGGCCGTGGCGATTGGGCCGTTTTCGGCGACATCGTGGGTGTATGGCCGGCTCGCGAGGTGCGGAGGAGCAGACGCTCGACCGTCGCTCCCGACGCGAGCCCGGTCCGCTGCCGCGACTGTCGCCGCGGGCGGACATCCAAGGCCTCCGCGCCCTGGCGGTGGTCCTGGTGCTCCTGGACCACGCCGGCGTTCCCTGGCTCGGCGGTGGGTTCGTCGGGGTCGACGTCTTCTTCGTGGTGTCGGGGTTCTTGATCTCGTCGCTGCTGCTGCACGAGGCGACGACGACCGGACGCGTGCGCGTGGGCCCGTACTACGCGCGGCGCGCCCGACGGATCCTGTCGGCCGCGGCGCTGGTGCTCGCCACGACGGCGGTGTTCGCGGCGACCAGGCTGTCGGTCACGCGCGTCTCCGAGCTGGTCGGCGACGTCCGCTGGTCGGCGCTGTTCGCGGCCAACGTCCACTTCTCCCGGCTCGGCGTCGACTACTTCGAGCAGGACCGGGCCGTCTCCCCGGTGCAGCACTACTGGTCGCTCGCCGTCGAGGAGCAGTTCTACCTGGTGTGGCCCGCCGTGCTGCTGGTCGTCTTCGTGCTCCTCGCCCGCCGCCGGCACCGGCTGGCCGTGACCGCCGCGGTCGTCGCCGCGACCTGGCTGGCGTCGCTGGCGTGGTCGGTGCTGCTGACGTCCCGGTCGCCCGTGGCGGCGTACTTCTCCTCGATGACGCGCGCCTGGGAGCTCGCGACCGGCGTGCTGCTCGCGCTGGCCGGGAACCACCTGCACCGGTTGTCCCGGACCGCCCGGCACCTGCTGACAAGTGGTGGGCTGGCCGCGGTCCTCCTGGCCGCCGTGTCGTTCGACGGGTCGACGCCGTTCCCCGGCTGGCGGGCGCTGCTCCCGGTGCTGGGGACGGCTGCGGTGCTGGCCGCCGGTGCGGACGGCCCGGTGGGGCCCGGTCGCCTGCTGACCCTGTCACCGGTGCGGTATGTCGGCGACGTGTCCTACTCGCTCTACCTCTGGCACTGGCCGGTGCTCGTCCTCGGTGCCCCGTACGTCGGCTCCGGTCCGGTCGGGACCGTCGAGCTGGTCGGCGTGGCCGCGCTCCTGTCCGCTCTCGGCTACCACCTCGTGGAGAACCCGGTCCGGCACTCGCACGGTCGGCTCGTCCGCGGTCGGCGAGCACTGAGCCTGTGGCCGGTCGCGGTCTCGTCCGTGCTGGTAGCCGGCGCATGGGCGAACGCCACGGCCCTGAACGCGTTCGAGGCCCGCGTGCACGGGCTCTCGGACGGGGCGCGACCGGCGCTCGCTGCCCCGGTCGACGACAGCGGGACGCGCTCCCGGGCCGCGGTGCCCCACGAGCCCCGGGTGCGTCGGACGCGGCCCGTCCCGGCCCTCATCGGTGACGCGCTGCGCCTGGCCGACAAGGGGGCACCCATCCCGTTCCCCCTCGTCAACCTCGAGCACCTCGACCGGGACGTGTGGCAGCGCGTCTTCCGCTGCTACGCCGGCTGGGGGGAGCCGAGAGCCCGGGTGTGCCCCCTCGGCGATGTCCACGCGCGCCGGACCATCGCCGTGTACGGCGACTCGCATGCGGGCATGTGGCTGCCGACGCTGAGCGCCATCGGCAAGGAGGCGGGCTACCGGGTGGTGCCGTTCGTCAAGCTCGGCTGCGGGCCGTTCGACGTCGAGCAGCTCCACCAGGGGGTCCGCTCTCCCGACTGCCCCGCCTTCCGGTCCTGGGCCCGCGCCCGGATCGAGCGGCTGCACCCCGACCTGCTCCTGCTGGCCTACCGCGGTCTGTGGGCCGTCGCGCCGGCTCCCGGCCAGAGCGCCGTCGAAGCGTGGGTGGCGGGCGTCTCCTCCAGCGTGACCCGGCTCTCCTCGCTCGCACGCAAGGTGAAGGTCATCGGGGACGTCACGGCCCTGGACCTCGCGCCCGCCGACTGCTTGACCGACCCCGGCTCCACGATGGCCACCTGCACCCAGCACGCCCAGCAGGTCACGAGGACGGCCAACGCCGTGACCCGGCGGGCCACCGAGCGCAGCGGTGGCACCTTCGTCGACGTCACCCGGACCGTCTGCCTGCGGCAGCGCTGCCCGCTTGTCGTCGACGGGGTCGTCACCTACCGGGACTCGGCGCACATCTCCCTCACCTGGAGCCTCAGGCTGACGCGCGACCTCGCGCGCTCGCTCCGTCTGCCCTCTCCGTGACCGGGGCTCGGATACCCGGACATTGCCGCTCGTGAAGCGGCGTGGGTGGTTCAGACCTGCGGGCGGACATAGCGGATGGCCCATTGCGAGCGCCCGACGACCCGAGCAGCGTGAGGGGATCGGCGGCGCCATACGGACGTCACCGGAGCGAAGGGAGAGGCCCGTGCACGCACGAACCACCACGCTGGACACGCGACCGACAGACATCGAGGCGGGACTGGCGTACATCCGTGACGAGGTGTTCGGCGCCGTGACGAGCATGCCGGGCTGCGTCGGCATGTCCCTGGTGGCCGACCGGGACTCCGGACGCTGCATCGCCACGAGTGCCTGGGAGTCGGAGGAGGCCATGCGCGCCACCGAGTCCGCTGTGGCCCCGATGCGGGACCGTGCCGGCGAGCTCTTCGGCTCGACGCCGCGGGTGGAGGAGTGGGAGATCGCCGTCATGCACCGCGACCACGCCTCCGGTGCCGGTGCCTGCGTCCGCTCGACGTGGATCCAGGGCGTCCAGTCCGACGTGGACCGCTCGATCGACGTCTTCAAGCTGACCACGTTGCCCGCGCTGGAGGAGTTCGACGGCTTCTGCAGCGCCAGCATGCTGGTGAACCGGGCCACCGGGCGCGCGCTGGTGACGGTCGCCTACGACAGCCGCGCGGCCCTCGACGCGGCCAGGGAGCGCTCCAACGCCCTGCGGGAGCGCACGGCCAACGAGATGAGCGCCACCGTCCAGGCCGTGCAGGAGTTCGACCTGGTGCTGGCCCACCTGCACGTCCCCGAGATGGCCTGATCCAGGCTGAGCGGAAGGTTCCTCAGCGCACCGGCGGCACGCCGTCGGCGATGTTCGGCGCACTCGCCGGGTGCTCGACCAGGGCGAGGATGCGGCTCGCCATGAAGCGGGCGGTGCGCACCGGCGTACCGCTCCGCGTCACCTCGGCGACCTCGACGATCCCGCGCCCGGTGTTGATCTCGACGCGGCGCCCGTTGCGGGTGGCCACGATGTCGTAGGTGCGGACCTCTCCGCCCGCATCGATGACGATCTCCACCCGGTCGCCGCGCACGGCACCACGGTACGCCGCGGGGCACCCGGGCCGGCTCGGTGAGCAGCAGAGACCCGCGCGGGCGGTCCGCCGGCGGAACAGGCCGGACGGCGAACGGGTTGACCCGGCATGAGGATCGGCATCGGTCTCCCGAACCCCGTGCCCGGCGTCCCGGGCACCAGGCTCCTCGCGTGGGCGAAGCACGCGGAGGAGCGCGGCCTCGCCTCGCTGGCGACCATCGACCGGCTCGGCTACCCCAGCCACGACTCGCTGACCACGCTTGCGGCCGCGGCAGGCGCCACCAGCCGCATCGAGCTGCACACCAACATCCTGCTGGCCCCGTTGTACCCGGCGGTCCAGCTGGCCAAGGCCGCCGCGAGCCTCGACCAGCTCTCCGGCGGCCGGTTCAGCCTCGGGCTCGCCGTCGGCGGCCGGGAGGACGACTACGCCCTGGCGGGAGTCGACTTCGCAAGGCGCGGACGGATCCTCGACGAGCAGCTCGCGCTGCTGCACCAGGCCTGGCGTGGCGAGCCGGTGGCCGGCAGCGCCCATCCCGTCGGTCCGGTGCCGGTGCGCGACCGGCGTGTGCCCGTGATGGTCGGCGGCACCAGCGACGCGGCGATCCGCCGGGTCACGACGTACGGCGCGGGCTGGACGATGGGCGGCGGCACCCCCGACCTGGCCGCGGGCATGGCGCCCAAGGTCGTCGCGGCCTGGCAGGAGGCCGGTCGTGCGGGGGAGCCGCGGCTGGCGGCGCTCGCCTACTTCTCGCTCGGCGACGACGCGGAGGAGGAGTCCCGGTCCTACCTCCGCGACTACTACGCGTTCCTCGGCCCGTACGCCGACCAGGTCGCCGACCGTGCGCTCCGCTCGAAGGACGCCATCCGGGGCGCGCTGCGGGCGTTCGAGGACGCCGGCATCACCGAGCTGACCTTCGCCCCCACGACGACCTCGCTGGAGCAGGTCGACCGGCTGGCCGACCTGGTGCTGTAGCCGCGGTGACGCGGCTCACCCGCACGGATACGGGCGATTCGCCGCCGGTGCCGTACCGTGGACGCAGCGGCCCCATCAGTTCTGCCTCGGGCCGCTTCTCGCGTCATCCAACCGAGCGCCGCGGGCACGACCCGCGCCGGGCAGGACGACCCTTCCACTCATCGGAGTACACCTATGGCGGACCGCCGCCCCTCCTCTGCTGCCGCAACCCCGTCAGCCCCCACCTTCGCCGACCTCGGCGTGCCTGCGTCGCTCGTCGACCAGATGACGGCCCAGGGCATCACCACCGCGTTCCCGATCCAGTCCGCCACGCTGCCGGACTCGCTCGCCGGGCGCGACGTGCTCGGCCGCGGCCGGACCGGCTCCGGCAAGACCTACGCGTTCCTCCTGCCGCTCGTCGCCCGCCTCGCTGCGGCCGGAGGCCGCGCCCAGGCCCGCCGCCCGCGCGGCCTCATCCTGGCCCCGACCCGGGAGCTGGTGAACCAGATCGACGCCGCCCTGGCGCCGCTCGCCAAGAGCGCCGGCCTGCGCACCCTCACGGTGTACGGCGGTGTGAAGCCCGGCCCGCAGGTCCAGGCCCTCGGTCGTGGTGTCGACATCGTCGTCGCCTGCCCCGGGCGTCTCGAGGACCACCTTCGCTCCGGGAACGTCGACCTGTCCGCCGTCGCGGTGACCGTGCTGGACGAGGCCGACCACATGGCCGACCTGGGCTTCCTGCCCGGCGTCAAGCGGATCCTCGACAAGACCCCGCGCGGCGGGCAGCGGCTGCTGTTCTCCGCGACCCTCGACGCCGGCGTCGACGTGCTGGTGCGCCGGTACCTCGACTCGCCGGTCGTGCACAGCGTCGACACCGCGCAGTCGCCGGTCTCCTCGATGACCCACCACGTCCTGCACGTGGACCGCAACGGCCGCCTCGACGTGATCACCGACCTGGCCGCCGCGCCCGGCCGAACCGTGCTGTTCACCCGCACCAAGCGCGGCGCCAAGGTGCTGGCCCGCCAGCTCAACCAGCGCGGCGTGCCCGCGGTCGAGCTGCACGGCAACCTGTCGCAGGGTGCCCGCACCCGCGCGCTCGACGCGTTCTCGTCGGGCAAGGCGACCACGCTCGTCGCCACCGACATCGCCGCCCGGGGCATCCACGTCGACGACGTCGGCCTGGTCGTGCACGCCGACCCGCCGGCGGAGCACAAGGCCTACCTGCACCGCTCCGGGCGTACGGCGCGCGCCGGCGCCTCGGGGACGGTCGTCACGGTCATGGTCGACGGTCAGCAGGCCGACGTACGCGACCTGACCCGCAAGGCCGGCATCAAGCCCACCACCACGAAGGTCGGCCTGGGCCACCCGCTGCTGACGACCATCGCGCCGGGGGAGCGTCGGGTCCTCGCGCCGATCGACACCGTCACCGAGTCCGCCGAGCCGCGGCCGGCACGTGGCCGCGGGCAGGCGGCCCCGGCCGGTGGGGGCGGTGGGCGCAACCGCAGCCGCCGCTCCGGCCGCGGCGGGGCGGGCCAGGGCCAGCCCCGTGCGCGGGGCAAGGGCTCAGGCTCGGGCTCGTCGGGGTCTTCCTCGGGCACGCCGGCCCGCGGCACCCGTGGCAACAGCGGTGCGCGGAGCCACGACGCCGCGTCGTTCTCCTCGGGCATGCGCTCGCGCTGAGCCGCTCCGGGGGCGGCGCGCGTCAACCGGCGGGCGTCGGCTCCAGGTGCTCGAGCTGCTCGGTGAGGTAGGTGCGCATCGCGGCGCGGTGGTCGCTCTCGAGCTGCTCGAGCCGGGCGATCTCGGCCTCGAGGGCCGCCTGACGCTCGGTCAGCTCGGACAGCATGGTCGTGCGGTGCTGCTCGGCCTCGGCGCGCACCCGCTCGGCCTCGGTCCGCGCGGCGGCCGTCACCTGGTCCGCCTCCGCGCGCGCCGTCGCCACCGTCGCCTCGGCGTCCGCGGTGGCCCCGGTCAGGAGCTCGTCGGCGTTGCGGCCCGCGATCTCCAGCAGCCGGGCCGCCGCCTGGGAGCCCTGCACCGCGCCGGGTGCCGGGGACGTGGCTGCGGCGTCCGCAGACCCGCCACGGTCCTCCGAGCAGGTGCAGCCCGCCACCTTGTCCTGCAGCTCGCGGATCTTCGCGTCCCGGTGCCGCAGGGTCTCGGTCGTGTTCGTGAGGAACTCGTCGACCTCACCGATGTCGTAGCCCTCGCGCCGCCGCGTCGTCGTGAACGTCGTGCTGATCAGGTCGTCTGTCGTCAACATGTGTCCCCTACGGGTGTCGGTGCCGTCGCACGGCCTGGCGCAAGTCTGTTGCGCCGGCGTCCGCCGGTGGCGTGAAACGGGGGAGAACGCGCCGCCCGACGCGACAGGTCACCCAGTTTTTACCTTCCGGTCTGCTAGGGGTTCGGCCTGTTTGGGGTGACTGATCCCCGGTGCGCGCCGGGGGCTGCGTCCCTAGCCTCGAAGCGTGCCGACTCCAGTCCCGCCGGGCCGACCACTGCTGCTGGCGGTGGACGCCGACCCCGCGCAGCTGGACCGGATCGAGACCGAGCTGCAGCGGTCGTTCGGCGGGGACTTCCGGGTCCGCGGCGAGCTGAGCGTCGACGACGCCCGACGGCTGCTCGAGGGAGCGCACCAGCGCGAGGACCAGGTGGCGGTCGTCCTCGTCGACGACAAGTTCCCGGACAAGGAGCGGGCGGACCTGTTCGACCTCGTGCGCAGGCTGCACCCGGATGCGCGGCGGACGCTGCTCGTCGACTGGGGTGCCTGGGCGGACCGGGGCTCGGCCCAGGCGATCCTGCACGCGATGGCGGTCGGGCACATCAACTACTACGTGCTCAAGCCGTGGATCCAGCGCGACGAGCTGTTCCACCGGACCGTGGCCGAGTTCGTGCAGGAGTGGTCGCGCAGCGCGGTGTCCAACCTGCGCGAGGTCGTGGTGGTGGCCGAGCCGCGGTCACCGCGGGCGTACGCGATCAGCAACCTGCTCACCCGCAACGGGGTGCCGCACGCGTTCCGCGACCGGGACTCCGACCTCGGGCGCGAGGTGCTCGACCGGACCGGGGCGAACCGGGCGGACGTGGCGGTGTGGATGCCCGCGCTGGCCGGCAAGACGCTGGTGGACCCCACCGACGCCGAGGTCGTCGAGGCGTGGGGCGTGCCGACGACGCTGGGCGAGGACGAGCGCGACTTCGACGTGCTCGTCGTCGGGGGAGGCCCGGCGGGGCTTGCCGCGGCGGTCTACGCCTCCTCGGAGGGGTTCAGCACGCTGGTCGTGGAGAAGGAGTCGATCGGCGGCCAGGCCGGGTCGAGCTCGCTGATCCGCAACTACCTCGGCTTCTCCCGCGGGGTCAGCGGTGCGGAGCTCGCGCAGCGCGGCTACCAGCAGGCGTGGGTCTTCGGGGCGCACTTCGTGCTCATGCGCGAGGTGGACCAGCTCGTCCGGGAGGGCCGCCAGTTCGCGGCGCACGTGTCCGGGGTCGGGACCGTGCGGGCCCGCACGGTGGTCGTGTCGACCGGGGTGTCCTACCGGCGGCTGGGCGTCGAGAGCCTGGAGACGCTGTCCGGGAAGGGCGTGTACTACGGCGCCAACGTCACGGCGGCGCACGCCCTGTCCGGCCTGCACGCCGTGGTCGTGGGCGGTGGGAACTCGGCGGGACAGGCGGCCCTGCACCTGGCCCGGTACTGCGAGCGGGTGACGGTCGTGATCCGCGGTGAGGGGCTCGGCGAGAGCATGTCGGCCTACCTCGTCGGCGCCATCGACGCGGACCCCCGGGTCGACGTACGCACCACCACCGAGGTGGTCGCCGGCGAGGGCGACGGGCGGCTCGAGCGGGTCGTGCTGCGGGACCGGTCGACCGGTGCCGAGGAGACACTGCGGGCGGACGGCGTGTTCGTGATGATCGGCGCCGAGCCCCGCACCGACTGGCTCCCGGAGGCCGTGGAGCGCGACAAGCACGGGTTCCTGCTCACCGGGGCGGACGCCGCCGGCCACGGGTGGGCGATCGAGCGCAAGCCGCACCCGTACGAGACGACGGTGCCCGGGTTGTTCGCCGTCGGGGACGTGCGCTCCGGCTCGGTGAAGAGGGTCGCGTCGGCGGTCGGGGAGGGATCCGTCGTGGTGTCGCAGCTGCACCAGTACTTCGCGACGGTCAGCCATGACTGAGCCGGGGGACCAGGCCCGCCCGGCCGCCGGGACCCGGTCGGCGGCGGTCGGGGTCGCGCTCGCCCTCCCGCTGGCCGGACTGGTGCTGCTGCTCGGACGGCCGGGCGCGGACCTGCACTGGGAGCACCACCCGTCGCACTTCTGGCTGGTGCTGGGCACCGCGGCGGTGTCGTCGGTGCTGGCGTACGCGACCGGGGCGGCCGCCGTACGACGGGGCGACGCGCGGGTGCTGTTCGTGTCCCTGGCGTTCCTGTCGTCGGCGGGGTTCCTCGCCCTGCACGCGCTGGCCACTCCGGGCGTGCTGCTCGCGACCCCGAACCCGGGCTTCGTGGTCGCGACCCCGGTCGGGCTGGCGCTCGGGTCGGTGCTGGCCGCCTGGTCGACCGTGGACTACACGGGGGAGCGGGCGGTCGCGGCGGTGCGGCTCGGACGGCGGGTCCGGGTCCTGCTGCTCTCGCTGATGCTGCTGTGGGCGGTGCTCTCGCTCGGCAAGCTGCCGCCGCTCACCGGCGCCGTCACCAGGGTCGAGCGGCTGCCCGCCCTGCTGGCGGTGCCGGCGATCGCGCTGTACGGGTACGCCGCGTGGCGGTACCTCCTGCTCTGGCGGCGCCGGGCCGCACCGATGCTGGTCGCGATGATGGCGGCGTTCCTGCTGCTGGCCGAGGCGCTGGTGGCGATCGTGTTCGCCCGCAACTGGCACCTGTCGTGGTGGGAGTGGCACCTCTTGATGCTGGCGGCGTTCGCCCTGGTCGCGGTGGGCGCGCGGATGTCCTGGCACGAGGAGCGGTTCGCCGACCTGTACCTGTCCGAGAACCGGGCCGGGAACCGCGACATGAGCGTGCTGTTCGCGGACCTGCAGGGCTTCACGACGTACTCCGAGGCGCACCTGCCCGAGGAGGTGACGGCGATGCTCAACGAGTACTTCGCGGTCGCCGTGCCGGCGGTCGTCGACCCGTACGGCGGCGACGTGGACCGGATCATCGGCGACGCGCTGATGGTCACGTTCAACAAGCGCGGCGACCAGCCGGACCACGCGCGGCGGGCGGCGGCCGCCGGTCTCGCGATGCAGGCCGCGACCGGCAGGGTGGCCGACCGGCACCCGGGGTGGCCGCGGTTCCGGGTCGGCATCAACAGCGGGCCGGCCACGGTGAGCGTGCTCGGCACCGGCGGCGGGCGCACGCACACCGTCATCGGCGACACCGTCAACACCGCCTCGCGGATCGAGGGCAAGGCGCCGGCCGGCGGGGTCGCGATCGGCCCCACCACCCTGGCGGACCTGCCCGAGGCGGTGACCAGCCCGCTCGGTGCGCTGGCGCTCAAGGGGAAGGCGGAGCCGGTGGAGACGTACCTGCTGCTGGGGCTGCCGCCCCGTTGACGTCGTGCACGGCGCCGGTGCTCGTGTCGACGACCACCAGGCGGCGCAGGCTCGCGGCCAGCGGGAGCACCTCGTAGACCCGGGAGGCGACCTGGGGCAGCGCCTCGACCGGCATCCGGGGGGCGAGGGTCAGGTGCGGCTGCCACGAGCCCGGCCGGTAGTGGCGGTGCACCTCATGACCGTCCAGCGCGGTCGCGACCGCCTCCTGGTAGCGCAGTAGGTCGATGGTCGTGGTGGGCAGCAGCCAGCAGCGGCTGCGGGTGAACAGCCCGAGCGCGTGGAACTCGAGGTCGAACGACGGCGGCGGGACGAGGTCCGCGACCGGTCGCCGGACGTGCTCGACGTCCGGGCACCCCAGGGAGGCCAGCGTGAGGTGCGGGACGTGCCGGCCGTGCGTGTGCGTCGCCAGGGTGCGCACGCCGTCGCTCTCCAGCCGTCGCCACAGACCCCGGACGGCCTGGTCCGCGCGCTCGTCGAGGAGCAGGCAGACGGAGAACGCGGGCATGCGCCCAGTGTGGGCCCGGTGTGGACGGGCCCGGTCAGACGGTTGTCCGCACGGCGGGGCGGGTGCATCGTGGACGGTGTCGGTGGAAAGGCGGTTCGGATGCACGCGAAGGTGGGCGACCACTTGGTCGTCGAGAGCAGGACGGTCGAGCAGCCGCGGCGCGAGGGCGAGATCCTCGAGGTGCACGGGGAGCAGGGTGCTCCGCCGTACCTCGTCCGCTGGTCCGACGGGCACGAGGGGCTCAGCTTCCCCGGACCCGACGCGCACGTGACCCCGGCGGGCTGACCGCCGCGGTCCAGCCGGTCAGGGCACGACGCGCTTGCCCTCGAGCGTGCCCTTGAACTCGCCCTCGGGGGCGCCGGTCGAGGCGACGAACACGTGCCCGTGGTACGTGCCCTTGATCCGGTCACCGTCGACGCTGCCGCGCACGGAGATCTTGATGAAGCCGCCCGGTCCGTTGTTCGGGCCCGGGAAGCCGGTCCAGAACTTCGCCCTGAAGTCGCCGCCGCCCCGTGGCTCCCACGTGCCCACGCCCGCGGCGCCCATGGGGTTGAGGTCCTGGTTGGTCATCAGTCCCCCGGTGGCGAAGCCGACCACGCTGGTGCCGGGGTCGGTCTCGCTGGGCGGGTCGTCGGTGTGCGTGACCAGCCACGCGCCGAGCACGTCGTGCCCGCCGCCGTCGGCCGCCGCCGGAGCCACGGCCGCCACCCCGGCGAGGGTCGCGCCGGCGACACCGGCGCCTCGCAGGAGCATCCGTCGTTCGACTCTCGCCGGCTCGGCCATGGCAGCTCCCGTCGTGCGGTTCCCGGGTGCGCAACGCACGATCCTCGCAACGGCGCGCGTCCAGCGGCCATAGCCAGCCCGGGGGAGCCCGAAGGGGGCAGCCGGGATTGTCGGGTCCGGCTGTCGATCCTGCCGTTCGCCGGACAAGCCGAGGGTCGCTCCCGGAGAATGGTTGGCTCAACCACACACCTACGGGGGAACCCAACTTGAAGCACGCATCGAAGGCTGTCCTGCTCGCCGTGGCCACTGTCTGCGTCGTCACGACCGGGTCGGGTGCCGCCGACGCCACCGCGCGCACGTTCGCCAACTGCACCGCCATGCACCGCGTCTACCCGCACGGCGTCGGCAAGTTCGGTGCGCACGACCACACCAGCGGCACGCCGGTGACCAGCTTCAAGCGCAGCAACGCGCTCTACTACGCCAACAGGAAGAGCGACCGCGACGGCGACCGCATCGCCTGCGAGCAGCGGTAGCCGCGGTGGGCGACGAGGCGCTCCCGCCCGTCGAGGAGTACCCGGGCTGGTTCCCGCCCAAGGCGCCCATCTGGACGCGTACGACGGTCGGACTGCTCACCGGGGTCGGCGGCGCGCTCGTCGGCCTGTTCCTCGGGCTCGTCGTCGGCCTGGCCGGCTCCAGCGGGGCTCCCGAGCCGGCCCGGGCCGCGGCGAGCACCACCGCGACGGTGACCGTGACTCCGACCCCAGCGACGGGGGCGGTGGCCGACAACGGAGCCGCCGACGTCGCAGCGGCCCAGGCCGAGGCCGACCAGCGGGTTGCCGCACTGCGGTCCCGGCAGGTCACTCGTCTGAGTGCGGTGCGCCAGTCGGCGAAGCGCCACCTGCGCGCGGTCGTGGCCGCGGCCGAGCGGACCCGGCGCCGGGCCGTCGCCCAGGCGGTGAGCCAGGCGGTGGCCCGCGAACGACGACGTGCCGACGCCCGCGTTGCGGCGGCGAAGGCGGCGGCCAGGTCGGTCGCCGCTGCGCCGTCGACCGACCCGCGGTTCGACTACTGCTACGAGGCGAACGCAGCGGGCTACGGACCGTACGTCCAGGGCCGGGACCCGGAGTACGACTGGTACCGCGACGGGGACGGCGACGGCGAGGTCTGCGAGTAGGGATGCCGAGCTTCTTCTCCGTCCGGCTCGCGCCCGGCGTCCGACTCTCCGCGTCGTCACGCGGACTCCGTGCACACGTGGGTCCGCGTGCCGCCCGGTTGCATGTCGGCGGCGGACGGACCGGCGTCTCGACGGGCGCGGGTCCCTTCACCTACTACACGTCCGGCGGCGCGTCGCCTCGGCGACCGGGACGCCCGTCGTACGCCGTCGGCCCCACTCCGGCGCAGATCAACCAGGCGGAGAAGGCTCAACAGGCACGGCTCATCGCCGCCCGCCTCGATGCGGTCCACCGTCTGCACCGGCAGGACTTCGCGCCACTGCAGCGCCGGCTGGCGCCGATGCCCGCGCTTCCGCCCTTCGCCGCGGTGCTGGCCACGGAGGAGCGAACCGCGTTGGCGGGCGTCGGTCTCTTCGCGCGCACCGAGCGCCGGGAGGCCAGACGCCGTGCCCGTGACCAGGCGGAGACGGTCGCGCGTCGGCTCCTGGCCGAGGCCCGTCGGGACCAGGTGGCCGAGCAGTCGAGGCTGGACGCGACCTGGGAACGCCTGCTCGAGAACGACGAGGACGTCGTCCTTCCGGTGCTCGAAGCGGCGTTCGAGGACAACGACGCACCGGTGGCCGCGGTGGGCACCGACGGCGGGGACGTCGCGATCGTGGTGCTGGTGCCGGGCGAGGATGCGCTCCCGGACCGTGCCCCGGGTGTCACCGCGGCCGGCAACCTGAGCCTGCGCCAGGCGACCAGGACCCAGGTCGCCGAGTGGTACCGCCAGCTCGTCGCCGGCCACGTGCTCGTCTCCGTCAAGGAGACCCTCGCCATGGCGCCGGGTGCGGCGTCGGTGACCGTGGTCGCCGTCCGCCGCGACGCCGAAGGCGTCAGCCCGTTGCTGGCGGCACGGTTCGACCGAGAGCGCCTGTCGTCGGCGGAGCTCGCGACGGCGGACGCGTGGTCCGTGGTGGTCGGTGTCGGCGAGCAGGTGCTCGCCCGGACGAAGGGCGCGACCGGGTCGCTGCAGCCGCTCGACCTCGGCGCCGAGCCCGAGCTGCGCCGGCTCGTGGACGCGTTCGTGGCGGAGGGCTGGTAGCCGGGGTCTCGGTCGCGGCGCGGGGAGACGCCCCGGTGGCCACGGTGGTCCGAGTTCGGGGGGTGCCATGACCTAGGGTCGTGCCCGGCGTCGAGGTGGCGCCCGTGGGGGAGGTCCCGTGACGCTGCACATCCATCGCGCCGAGCGCGCGGACGCGCTGGTGCGCGGACTGGGTGCGCTGCTCGGCTCGCCGCCCGACGACCCGTTCACCCCCGACGTCGTGGCGGTGCCGTCCAAGGGGGTCGAGCGGTGGATCACGCAGACCCTGGCGGCGTCGCTGGGTACGTCGACCGGCGACGGCGTCTGCGCCAACGTGCTGTTCCCCTCCCCGGCCCGGGTGGTCGCGGACGCGCTCGCGACGGGCACCGGCGTCGAGCCGCGCGACGACCCGTGGAGCGAGCCCCGGCTGGCGTGGGTGCTGCTCGACGTGGTCGACCGCTGCGGCGCGGAGGAGTGGTGCGTGACCCTCGGCCGGCACCTCGGCCTGCTCGACGGGCAGCGCGACCAGGGCCGCCGGGTGGCGGTCGCGCAGAAGGTCGCCGCGCTGTTCACCGGGTACGGCGCGCAGCGGCCCGCGATGCTGCGGGACTGGGCGGCCGGACGGGACACGGCCGGGCCGGGCGCGAGCCTCGACGAGGACCTGGTGTGGCAGGCGGAGCTGTGGCGGCGGGTGCGCGCGGCGATCGGCACGGACAGCCCCGCGGAGCGGCTCGCGGACGCGTGCGACCGGCTGCGGGCCGCCCCGGACGACGTCGACCTGCCGGCCCGGCTGTCGGTGTTCGGGCCGACCCGGATGACCACCGAGCAGCTGACCGTCCTGGACGCACTGGCCGCCCACCGCGACGTGCACCTGTGGCTGCCGCACCCCTCCCGGGCGCTGTGGGACCGCGTGGCCGACAGTGGTGCGACGGCGGCGGCGCGCCGGGGCGACCCGACCGCCGACCTGCCGGTGCACCCGCTGCTGCGGTCGTGCGCCCGCGACGCGCGGGAGCTGCAGCTGCGGCTTCCGGCGGGGCGGGTCGCGCACGCCGAGACGCGGCCACCGGCGGAGACGGTGCTGGGACGGCTGCAGGAGGACGTCCGCGAGGACCGCCGGCCACGCGTGGCGGACACGGCGGACCGGTCGGTGCAGGTGCACGCCTGCCACGGACGGCAGCGGCAGGTCGAGGTGCTCCGCGAGGTGCTGCTCGGGATGCTGGCCGACGACCCGACCCTCGAGCCACGCGACATCGTCGTGATGTGCCCGGACATCGAGTCCTACGCGCCGCTCGTCGCCGCCGCCTTCGGCGGTCTCGACGACGACGCAGGCGAGGCGCATCCGGGGCACGCCCTGCGGGTCCGGTTGGCCGACCGGTCGCTGCGCCAGACCAACCCGGTGCTGGGGGTGGTGGCCCGGCTGCTCGACCTCGCGGACTCCCGGCTGACGGCGTCGGAGGTGCTCGACCTCGCGGCGATGCCCCCGGTCCGGACCAGGTTCGGGCTCGACGACGACGCCCTCGAGCTCGTCGGCGACTGGGTCCGACGCTCCGGTGTGCGCTGGGGTCTCGACGCCGAGGCCCGCGCGCCGTACCACCTCACCGGCGTGCGGCAGAACACCTGGCAGGCCGGGCTCGACCGGCTGCTGGTCGGGGCGGCGATGGACGAGGACGGCCTGCGCACGGTCGGGCTCGCGCTGCCGCTCGACGACGTGGAGAGCAACGACGTCGACCTGGCCGGCCGGTTCGCCGAGCTCGTCGACCGGCTCGGGCTCGCGGTCGCGTCGCTCCAGCGCGACCAGACCCTGACCGCCTGGGTCGACGCGCTCGTCCGGGCCGTCGACGACCTCACCGACGTGGCCCCGCAGGACGAGTGGCAGGTCGCGGAGGCCCGCCGCCAGCTGGCCGAGGCGCTCGAGGCCGCGGGCGACCGGGCCGACGTCGTGCGCCTCGGGCTCTCCGACGCGCGGGCGCTGCTGGCCCATCGGCTGCGCGGAAGGCCCACCCGGGCGAACTTCCGCACCGGCCACCTGACCATGTGCACGATGGTGCCGATGCGGTCCGTCCCGCACCGGGTCGTCTGCCTCCTCGGGCTCGACGACGGCGTGTTCCCACGGCAGACGCACGTCGACGGCGACGACGTGCTGGCCCGCACCCCGCAGGTCGGCGAGCGCGACCCGCGCGCGGAGGACCGGCAGCTGTTCCTGGACGCCGTGCTGGCGGCGCAGGAGCGCCTGGTGGTGCTGTACACCGGCGCCGACGAGCGCACGGGAGCCGAGCGGCCCCCGGCCGTACCGCTGGGCGAGCTGCTCGACCTGCTCCCCGACGTGGTGGTGCGGCACCCGCTCCAGCCGTTCGACGCGCGCAACTTCGTCGCCGGCGCCCTGGGCGAGCCGGGACCGTTCAGCTTCGACACGGCCGCCCGGTCCGGCGCCGCGGCCCTCCTGGAGCCGCGGGCCGCCGCCGGCGCCTTCCTCGACAAGCCGCTGGCCCCGCGGGAGGACGCGGCGGTCGACCTCGACGACCTGGTCCGCTTCCTGGAGCACCCGGTGCGCGCCTTCCTGCGCCAGCGGCTCGGGCTGACCTCGGTCGACGAGGGCGAGGAGACCGACGACGCCATTCCCGTGGAGGTGAGGGGGCTCGCGGACTGGGCCGTCGGCGACCGCCTGCTGCGGGCGGGCCTGGCGGGCGTCGGCCGGGACGCGGCGGTCCGCGCGGAGCGGCTGCGGGGCGAGCTCCCGCCGGGGGCGCTCGGCGACGCGGTCGTCACCCCGCTGGCCCGCAACGTCGAGGACCTGGTCACCAAGACCGCCGGGCTGCGCGCCGGGGACGCGGATGCGCTCGACGTCACCGTCGTCCTGCCCGACGGCAGCCGGCTCTCCGGCACCGTGCCGGGCGTGCACGACGACCGGATCGTACGGGTCGAGTACTCCCGGCTCGGTGCCAAGCACCGGGTCCGTGCCTGGGTGCAGCTGCTGGCGCTCGTGGCCGGCCGGCCGGGGCGCGACTGGCGGGCCGCCACCGTGGGCCGGGGCAGCGACGGGCCGGCGATGGCCGGGCTGGTGCCGCCCACCCCCGAGGACGCCGTGGTCGCGCTCGGCACGCTGGTGGCCCTCTACCGGCTCGGCCTGTGCGAGCCGCTGCCGCTGGCCCCCAGGACGTCGAGCGTGTACGCCGAGCGTCGGCGGGCGGGCTCGCCGGTCGCGGGAGCCGTCGCGAAGGCGGCCACCGAGTGGCGCCGCAGTCTCAACGACGGCCGGGAGATCGGCGACTTCGACGACGCCGAGCACCGCCGGGTGTGGGGCGACACACGGCTGCGCGACCTGCTCGGGCAGCCGGCCGTGCGCGGGGAGCCGTTCGCGGACGAGCAACACCGGTTCGGGCAGCTCGCCCGGCAGGTGTGGGACCCGCTGCTCGACCACGAGGGGATGTTCTGATGGCGGCGGACCGGGTCTTCGACCCCTGCAGCGGCCTGCCCACGGGCACCACCGTGCTCGAGGCGAGCGCCGGCACCGGCAAGACCCACACCATCGCCACGCTGGCCGCGCGGTACGTCGCCGAGGGCCTGGCCCGCATCGACGAGCTGATGCTGGTGACGTTCGGGCGGGCGGCGACGGTCGAGCTCCGGGAGCGGGTCCGCGAGCGGTTCGTGACGACGGCGACGGCGTTGGCCGACCCCGCGGTTGCACGGGCCTCGGCCGACCCGGTCCTGGTGCTGCTCGCCACCGGGTCGGACGCCGAGGTCGCCGTACGCCGGGACCGGCTGGCGCAGGCGGTCGCGGAGTTCGACGCCGCGACGATCGCCACCACCCACGGCTTCTGCCTGCAGATGCTGGCGGGGCTCGGGGTGGCGGCAGACGTCGACCCGGACCTCGCGTTCACCGAGTCCACCGCCGACGTCACGGCGGAGGTGGTGCGCGACCTGTACCTCCGGATGTACGCCGGGCCGGCCGCGCCCGCACCGCCGTTCGACCTGGCCGCGGCCACCCGCATCGGCAACGCGGCGGTCGGGGACCGGCAGGCGCGCCTCGAGCCGCTCGGCGCGGCCCGGGACTCGGTCGCCGACGTCCGGCGCCGGCTCGCGGAGACCACCCGCCGGCAGGTGGAGGAGCGCAAGCGGGGCCGCCGGCTGATGGACTACGACGACCTGCTCGTGCACCTGCGCGACGCGCTGGTCGACCCGGCCACCGGGGCCGCGGCCCGGGCCCGGGTGCGCAGCCGCTACCGGGTGGTGATGGTCGACGAGTTCCAGGACACCGACCCGGTGCAGTGGGAGATCCTCGAGAGCACGTTCCACGGCCACCGCACCCTGGTGCTGATCGGCGACCCCAAGCAGGCGATCTACGCCTTCCGGGGCGCGGACGTGGTGACCTACCTCCGGGCGACCGGGTCCGGCGGGGACACCGCCACCCTGGGCACCAACTGGCGCAGCGACCGGCCGCTGCTGCAGGCCCTCGGCCACCTCCTCGACGGTGCCGCGCTCGGCGACGAGCGGATCGTCGTGCACCCGGTCGCGGCCGCCCGCAGCCACCGCGGGCTGAGCGGGGCCGGCGCGCCGTTCCGGATCCGGGTCGTGGAGCGTGAGGCGGTCACGCCCGGCCAGGACGCCGTCCTCAATGTCGACCCGGTCCGGGCCTACGTCGCCCGCGACGTCGCCGCCGACGTCGTCGGGCTGCTCTCCGGCCCGGCCCGGCTCCAGGTGGGCGACGCCGAGCGGCCGGTCCGGCCGGGGGACGTGGCCGTGCTCGTGTACACCAACAAGGAGGCCGGCTACATCCGCGACGCCCTTCGGGCCGCCCGGGTGCCCGTGGTGCTGACCGGCACCTCGAGCGTGTTCCTGTCCGGCGCCGCCCAGGACTGGCTCGCGCTGCTCAGCGCCCTGGAGCAGCCGCAGCGCACCGGGCTGGCCCGGGCCGCGGCGCTGACCGACTTCCTCGGCTGGACGCCCGAGCGGCTCGCCGCCGACGACGACAGCGCGCTCGACGAGCTCAGCGTCACGCTCCACGAGTGGGGCGAGCTGCTGTCCCGGCGCGGGGTGGCGGCCCTGCTCGAGGCGGCCGGCCAGCGGATGGTCGCCCGGCTCCTCGCGCAGGAGCAGGGCGAGCGGCGGCTCACCGACCTGCGGCACATCGGCCAGGTGCTGCACCAGGCCGCCACCGAGGGCCGCTTCGGCGTCGCCTCGATGGTCGGCTGGCTGCAGCACCGGATGGCCGAGGCCGCGGCCGACCAGACCGAGGAGCGCAGCCGTCGCCTCGAGTCGGACGCCGAGTCGGTGCAGGTGATCACCGTCCACCGCAGCAAGGGCCTGGAGTTCCCGGTCGTCTACGCACCGTTCCTGTGGGACAAGTTCGTCCCCCGCACCCCCGACCCGCTGACCCTGCACGACCCCGACGGGGTGCGGGTGCTCGACGTGGGCGGACCGGACGGGGAGGGGTACGCCGCCCGCCGCAGCGTGCACGCGACCGAGGACGCGGGGGAGTCCCTTCGCCTCGCGTACGTCGCCCTGACCCGTGCCTCCGCGCACGTCGTCACGCACTGGGCGCCGACGAACAACACCCGCAACGGGCCCCTGCACCGGCTGCTCTTCGCCGACCGCAGCCCCGACGGCATGCTGCCGGAGCAGGTCACCGTCGGCTCCGACGAGTACGTCCGCCGCCGGCTCGACGAGCTGGCGGCCCGCTCCGGTGGGACGGTCGGGGTGGAGTCCGCGTACGCCGACCACCGGCCGTGGCAGCCGCCCGCTCCGACGTACCCGTCCCTGGCCGTGCGGGCCTTCGACCGGGTCCTCGACCTGACCTGGACCCGCACGTCGTACTCCGGCCTCACCGCGGGCCTGCACGACCAGCCCGCGGCCGGGGTGACCAGCGAGGCCGAGACGCCCGGCACCGTCGACGAGCCCGAGGTCGTCGTCGCCCCGGTCACCGACGCGGCCGGCGTGCCCTCGCCGATGGCCGGGCTGCCGCAGGGGGCGGCCTTCGGCACGCTCGTACACGCGCTGCTCGAGCACACCGACTTCACCGCGCCCGACCTGCGCGAGCAGCTCGCCGCGGAGGCGGAGCGGGCCGGGGTCTTCCACGCCACGGGCGTCGAGCCCGGTGCCTTCGCGGACGCGCTGGTGCCCGCGCTGAGGACACCGCTCGGCCCGCTCGCGGGCGGGCTGCGGCTCGCGGACGTGCCGAGGACGGACCGGCTCGACGAGCTCGACTTCGAGCTGCCACTGGCCGGGGGAGACCGCCCGGTCGGCGCGGCCCGGGTCTCCGGGATCGCGGGGCTGCTGCGCCGGCACCTGCCGGCAACCGACCCGCTGGCGGCGTACGCCGACGACCTCGACATCCCCGAGCTGGCCGACCGGCGGCTGCGCGGCTTCCTCAACGGCAGCATCGACCTGGTGCTGCGGCTGCGGGCGGACGGGTCGCCGCGCTACGTCGTCGTCGACTACAAGACCAACTGGCTCGGCGGCGACACGGTCACCTCCGCCGACTACACGCCGGAGGCGATGGCGCGCGCGATGCGGGAGGCGCACTACCCGCTGCAGGCGCTGCTGTACTCCGTCGCGCTGCACCGCTACCTGCGCTGGCGGCAGCCGGGCTACGACCCCGGCACGCACCTCGGGGGCGTGCTGTACCTCTTCCTGCGCGGCATGTGCGGCCCCGCCAGCCCGGTCGTCGACCAGACCCCGAGCGGCGTGTTCGCCTGGTCGCCGCCGGCGGCCCTGGTCACCGAGCTCTCCGACCTGCTGGCGGGTGGTGCGCGATGACCGACGTCCAGCTCGTACGCCGCGCCACCGGGCTGCTGGCCGCCTTCAACGCGGCCGGCGTCCTGGCCGCGGCCGACGTGCACGTCGCGACCCGGCTCGGCCGGCTGGGCGGCGAGTCCGACGAGCGGGTGCTGCTCGCCGCGGCGCTCGCGGTCCGGGCGCTGCGCGGCGGGTCGGTCTGCCTCGACCTGGGCACGGCCCGGGCCACGACGGCGGTCGAGGATGTCACCGCCGAGGAGCTCGACGCCCTGGCCTGGCCCGAGCCGGCCATGTGGGTGGGTGCGCTGTCCGTGAGCCCGCTGGTGGCGGTCGGGCCCGACGGCGACCCGTCGCTGCCGCTGCGGCTGACCGGCAGCACGCTCTACCTCGACCGCTACTGGCGGCAGGAGCAGCGGATCGCCGAGGTGCTCGACGAGGCGGCGCTGCGGCCGCCGCCCGTCGTCGACGACGCGCGCCTCGCCGCGGCGCTGGCGCGGCTGTTCCCGGGTCCGGCGGCGGACCGTCAGCGGCTGGCCGCCGCGGTCGCGGCGCACCGCTGGGTCAGCGTGCTGGCCGGCGGGCCCGGCACCGGCAAGACCACCACCGTGGCCAAGCTGCTCGCCCTGCTGCAGGACCAGGCCGGCGGCGGCCTCCGGATCGCGCTGGCCGCACCGACGGCCGTCGCGGCCAGCCGCCTGACGTTCGCGGCCCGGCACGCCGCGGGGCGGTTCGAGGACCCGGCCGACCGCGACCGGCTCGGTCACCTCGACGCCTCGACGTTGCACCGGCTGCTCGGGTCCCGGCCGGGGTCGCGGTCCCGGTTCCGGCACGACCGGGAGAACCGGCTGCCCTTCGACGTGGTGGTCGTCGACGAGGCGTCGATGGTGTCCCTGACGATGATGTCGCGGCTGGTCGACGCGCTCCGCCCCGACACCCGCCTGGTCCTGGTCGGCGACCCCGACCAGCTCGCGTCGGTGGAGGCGGGCGCCGTGCTCGGCGACCTGGTCCAGCGACCGGCCCCGCCGGGTGCCGTGGCCACCGACGGGGTCGGGCGGGCCGCCCCGGTCGACGTGGCCGACCTCGACGCGGACGAGCAGGCGGCCGCCGAGCGCGGGGTGGTCCGGCTGACCGAGGTGCACCGGTTCTCCGCGGAGATCCAGGCGCTGGCGCGGGCGGTCCGGGCCGGCGACGCCGACACCGTGCTGGCCCTGGTCGCCCAGGGCGACGAGCACGTCGAGTTCCTCGACCGGGACGCCGACCTGGCGCCGCTGCGACGCGACGTGGTGGCCGCCGGCACCGCGCTGCACGACGCGGCACGCGCCGGCGACGGCGCGCTCGCGCTGGCGCGGCTGGCGCGTCACCAGATCCTCTGCGGTCACCGGGAGGGCCCGCACGGCGTCGCGCACTGGAGCACCCAGGCCGAGGCGTGGCTGCGGGAGGCGGTGCGGGGCTACGCCGCGGACGGGCGGTGGTACGTCGGGCGCCCGCTGCTGGTGACCTCGAACGACTACCAGCTGCGGCTGTTCAACGGCGAGACCGGCGTGGTCGTGGAGGCGGACGGCCGGCCGCGGGCGGCGTTCACCCGCAACGGGGTCGCCGACCTGCTCGCACCGAGCCGGCTCACCGACGTGCAGACCGTGCACGCGCTGTCCGTGCACCGCAGCCAGGGCAGCCAGTACGACCGCGTCACCCTGGTGCTGCCACCGGTGGACTCACCGCTGCTCACCCGCGAGCTGCTCTACACCGGGCTGACCCGGGCCAAGGAGCACGTCCGCATCGTCGGCTCGCGGGAGGCGCTGGCGGCCGCGGTCCGCCGTCCGATCGTGCGGGCCAGCGGGCTGCGCACCCGCACCTGAGCACCCGGCCGGGTCAGGGCTGGTTGGCCACATCGAGCAGCACGTCGGCGTGGCAGGGCACGTCGAGCGGGCACCAGCAGGCCAGGTCCCGGCCCCGCAGCGCCGCCCGCACCGCGGTCACGTCCACGTCGAGCCGCCCGCCCAGCAGCGCCTCCCGGAACAGCTCGACGGTCTCCTCGCGGGTGAGCCTGCGACCGTCGTGCTCCGCGCCGATGACGTACGGGTTGCCCCAGCGCGACGGCCGCGCCACCACCACGGCGCCCGGAGGCTTGCGCCAGCCCCTGGTCCGGCGCAGCCGGACGCGGCGCGGGGGCGGGGCCACTACCGCAGCGGCTCGACCTCGTCGTGCTCGCCGACGCTCGACGACAGCGCGGCCAGGTGGAAGCCGCCGTCGCCGAGCAGGTGGTCGAGCGCGGTGAGGTGGGCGGTGTAGCTGCCGACGCTGTACTCCGCGGTCATCGCGATGCCGCCGTGCAGCTGGATCGCCTCCTGGCCGATGTGCCGGCCGGCCCGGCTGACCTGGAGACCGGCCCGCGCGGCCGCGTCGGCGACCTCCTCGTCGGACTCCTCGGCGAGCACCATCGTCGCCCAGAGCGTGATGCTGCGGGCCAGCTCGAGCGAGACGTACATGTCCGCGGCCCGGAAGGTCAGCGCCTGGAACGTGTTCAGCGGGACACCGAACTGCTTGCGGGACCTGAGGTACTCCGACGTCGCCGACAGCGCGACCTCCATCGCGCCGACCGCCTCGCTGGCGGCCGCGATCCGGGCCCCGTCGAGCGCGCGGGAGATGTGGGCGGTCGCGTCGCCGGAGCCGAGCGCGGTCGCGGGGGTGCCGTCCAGCGCGACCCGGGCGGCGCGGCCGCCGTCGAAGGTCGCGTAGCCGGTGCGGGTCAGCCCGGGTGCGTCCCCCTCGACGACGAACAGGCTGGTGCCACCGTCGGGCAGGGCGGCGCTGACCACCAGCCGGTCGGCGCGAACGCCGTGGGGGACCGGCTCCTTGACGCCGGTGAGGGTCCAGGCCTCCCCGGACGCGGTGGCGGTCACCTTCTCGGCGGTCGGGGTCCAGCGGGCGCCCGGCTCGGCGTGCGCGAACGCGAGCACGGTCTCGCCCGAGGCGACGGCCTCCAGGAGCGACGCCTTCTGCTCCTCGGTGCCGGCCAGCGCGACCACGCCGCCGGCGAGGACCACGGAGGTGAGGAACGGCTCCGGTGCGACGACCCGGCCGAGCTCCTGCGCGACGATCCCGACCTCGACGGGACCCGCGCCCATGCCGCCGTACCTCTCCTCGAACGGCAGGCCCAGCACGCCCATCTCCGCGAGCCGGGTCCAGAGCTTCTCGTCGAACCCGGGCTCGTCGGCGACGGTGCGGCGACGGTTCTCGAAGTCGGCGTACGACTTGCCGACCAGGCCGCGCACGGCCTCGCGCAGCGCCTGCTGCTCGTCGTCGTAGGTGAAGTCCATGCTCGCCTCTCAGTGCTCTCTACAGGCCCAGGATCGTCTTCGCGATGATCTGCCGCTGGATCTCGTTCGACCCGCCGTAGATCGACGCCTTGCGGAGGTTCAGGTAGACCGGGGTCGCGCGGCGCGTCCAGCCCGGCAGGTCCGAGTCCTGGTCGGCGCCCGAGGCGAGCGACGCGGGCCCGGCCAGGTCGACGATCAGCTCGCTGACCGCCTGCTGGAGCTCGGTGCCCTTGAGCTTGAGCACCGAGGACGCGGGGTGCGGCTTGCCGCCGGCGGAGTGCGCGGCGACCCGGAGCGCGGTGAGCTCGAGGGCCAGCAGCTCGTTCTCGAGCTCGGCGATCCGGGCCCGCGTGAGCGGGTCGTCGAGCAGGTCGACGGACCGGGCGTACTCCTTGGCCTGCGCGAGGACCCGCTTGGTCGACCCCACCGGCGCGACGCCGACGCGCTCGTTGCCGAGCAGGAACTTCGCGTAGTCCCAGCCCTTGTTGAGCTCGCCCACGAGGTTCTCGGCGGGCACGCGCACGTCCTCGAACCAGACCTCGTTGACCTCGTGGCCCCCGTCGATCAGCTCGATGGGCCGCACGGTCACCCCGGGGCTCTTCATGTCGATGAGCAGGAACGAGATGCCCAGCTGCTTCTTGACGTCCGGGTCGGTGCGGACCAGGCAGAAGATCCAGTCGCCGTGCTGGCCGAGGGTGGTCCAGGTCTTCTGCCCGTTGACCACGAACTCGTCGCCGTCGCGGACGGCGGCGGTGCGCAGCGAGGCGAGGTCGGAGCCCGCGTCCGGCTCGGAGAACCCCTGGGACCACCAGATGTCGAGGTTCGCGGTCTTGGCCAGGAAGCGCTCCTTCTGCTCCTGGCTACCGAACGTCGCGATGACCGGGCCGACCATCGACGCGTTGAACGCGAGCGGGGGCGGCACGCACGCCCGCTGCATCTCCTCGTGCCAGATGTGCCGCCTGAGCTGCGACCAGCCGCGACCGCCCCACTCCACGGGCCAGTGGGGTACGGCGAGCCCGGCGGCGTTGAGGGCCTGCTGGCTGCGCACGACCTGGTCCTTGGTGAGCTCCCGGCGCTCGGCGACGGCGTCACGGACGTCCTGCGGGACCTGGGTGGTGAAGAAGGTGCGCATCTCCTCGCGGAACGCGGCGTCCTCGGCGGACAGCTCGAGCTGCATCGACGTACCTCCAGAACGGGTGGGTCCGGTCATCATGGCAAACGACGCCCGACAAGTGACCCGCGGGTAGGTTCGGGGTGCGTCAGCCCAGCGGGGCGAGGTCCGGGCGCTTGCACGCACCGTTGGTGGCGAACTCGTGCCCGCGCAGACGGCCCCACACCCACGGTGCGAGGTGGCTGGCGATCCACCGGGATTCGCGACCGACGATCCGTAGCCGGCCCTCGGTGACGGTCTCGCCGGGCTCGCCGCGCCAGTCGTGGTGCGGCAGGCCGTACGCCTCGGCCAGGGCCTCGGCGATGCGTCGGTGCCCCTCGCTGTTCGCGTGCAGCCGGTCGTCGTGCCAGAGCGCCGGGTGCCCGGCCACCGGCACGGCGGCGAAGTCGACGACGGCGAGGTCGTACGTCGACCCGGCCTCGCGGACCACCTCGTTGAGGTACTCGATCCGCGGCCGGATCGCCGCCGACAGCGGCGCGACCCGTGCCATGTCCGGCATCGTGAACGTGAGCACGCGGGCGCCGGTCTCGCGGACCCGGCCGTACATCGTCATCAGGTTGTCGCGCAGCCCGCGCCGGTCGAGCCGCGGCCGGAGCAGGTCGTTCACCCCGGCGACGAGCAGGGCGACGTCGGGGCGCATGGCCAGGGCGCGGTCGAGCTGGGTGGCCCGGACCTCGTGGGAGGTCTGCCCGCGGACCGCGAGGTTGGCGTAGAGCAGGCCCGGCTCGACCTCCGCCAGCCGG
>DASTGV010000104.1:0-2201 GCA_035718765.1 Nocardioidaceae bacterium | reverse complement strand
GGGCCAGCCGCAGCCGCGCAGCGCGGTCTCCGCGGCCCGGGTCAGCCCGAGCTCGCGGCCGCGGGCCCTCCGGGCGGCGTGCAGGGCGAGGGGGACGACGTCGTCCGGCCGTTCGCGCAGGGGTGGCACGGCGACCACGGTCTCGACGAGCGAGGTGAGCGGCGCGGGGACGGCGGCGTAGTCCGGGGCGGTGACCGCGAACGGCATCATCGCCGAGGACGCGCCGGGAGTGTCGTGCCGGCGGGTGGCCACGACCAGGTCCCGAAGCCGCTCGGCGACCCAGGCCGCCAGACGGTCCACCTCGCGCACGAGCACGGTGGTCTCCGGCTTGCCGAGCTCCGGTGCCCACAGCGCCAGCCAGGCCTCGACGTCCTGGGGGTCCGGGGCACTGGTGGAGAGGATCCGCTCGCGCGGGTGGTGACGCCGGACCGCCTGCGCCAGCAGCGTGGCCCGGCCGGATCCCGGCTCGCCCACCACCGCCACCACCCGCCCGGCCGCCAGCGCGCGCTCGGTCTGGGCCAGGGCGTCCTGCCAGGCGGGGGAGAGCCGGAGGCTGCCCGCCTCCGGCCGCGGGGTCTCGACCCGGAACACCTCGCCGCGTGGGGCGGGCCGCGGTCGCTGCCCCCGCGACCGCGCGAGCATCAGCGCCGCCGTGTTGCCGGCGGCCGACTGGGCCAGCGCCAGGAGCAGGTCGCTGGAGGACCGCGACCAGGTGGTGAGGTTGACGCACCCCTCGAGGCGACCGGTGAGCGGGTCGAGCACCGGGACCGCCGCGCACGTGTAGGTGCACAGGCTCAGCGAGTAGTGCTCCTCGGCGCGGACGACCGTGGGGACCCGGTCGGCGAGCGCCAGCCCCAGCCCGTTCGTGCCGACGGTCCGCTCGGAGTAGCCGAACCCCGGAGCCAGGTGCACGGCGTCCAGGGCCCGCAGCAGCGAGGAGTCCCCGCTCAGCCGGTTCAGCACCAGCCCGTCGGCGTCGGTCAGCATCAGGGAGATCGGCTCGTTGACGAGGGTCCGGTGGAGCGCGGTCAGCACCTCGCGCCCGCACTCGAAGAACAGCGACTCCTCGTCGTGGGTGCCGGTGAACACCGGCTCCACCGACTCGAGGGGAACGCCGTAGTCCTCGCTGCGCTGCCACGAGGCGAGCAGCCGGTCGGAGACCACCGCCGGCGCGTCACCGAGGACCGGGAGGTCGGCCTGCACGGTGCGGTGCAGCCGCGCCCGCTGCGGCAGGTGGCCGTCGGTCATGGCAGCTCCCTCGTCCTGCGTGTGACCGACGTTACAGCCGGGCGGAAGCCGCCGGCACGGGGCGACGTCTCAGATTGAGACGGCTGCTCGGGTTCCCCTCCGGCCACTCCGACGTACGTTCGCATCGGCTTGTGACACCCGTCACGGGGAAACGGAGAGGTTCATGTACACCAAGGACGGCGAGACCTACTTCATCGTCGACGCCCACGTGGCGCTCTGGGACGCCCGTCCCGAGAACCAGCGCAACATCCACGGCAAGCAGTTCATCGACTGCTTCTACGACTACCACCGCAACCTCTCCCCGGAGTCCGAGGTGTGGCCGTACGAGGAGTACCTCTACCAGGGTGGCGACCGGCTGATGAAGGACCTGTTCGAGGACGGGTACGTCGACCACGCGATCTTCCAGCCGGCCTACCTCAACGAGTTCTACAACACGGGGTTCGGCCAGAGCGAGGAGGCGTCGGCGCTTGCCAAGGCGCACCCGGACAAGCTGACCTACAACCACAACTTCGACCCCCGCAACGGCGAGGAGGGCCTCGACCGGCTGCGCGCGGACGCCGAGCGCTTCGGGCTCAAGGGCGTGAAGCTCTACACCGCCGAGTGGCACGGCGACTCCCGCGGCTGGAAGCTCGACGACCCGTGGGCCCGCCGCTACTTCGAGGTGTGCCGCGAGCTCGGCATCACCAACATCCACGTGCACAAGGGCCCGACCATCCGGCCGCTGGACCGCGACGCCTTCGACGTCGCCGACATCGACCACGTCGCGAGCGACTTCACCGACCTCACCTTCGTCGTCGAGCACGTCGGGCTGCCGCGCCTGGAGGACTTCTGCTGGATCGCGACGCAGGAGCCCAACGTGCACGGCGGTCTCGCGGTCGCGATGCCGTTCATGCACACCCGCCCGCGGTACTTCGCCCAGATCCTCGGCGAGCTCCTCTACTGGATCGGCGAGG
>DASTGV010000103.1:0-3298 GCA_035718765.1 Nocardioidaceae bacterium | reverse complement strand
GACAACCCCATCGAGGGGTTCATGGCGATGGCCGAGAAGTACGGGCCGATCTTCAAGCTCAGCGTGCCCGGCGGCACCCGGCTGATCGTCTCCGGTCCGGACCTGGTCGAGGAGATCTGCGACGACGCCCGGTTCGACAAGCGGGTCGGCGGCGGGCTGGCCGCGCTGAGGAAGGGAGCCGCGGACTCGGGGCTGTTCACCGCCGAGACCGACGACCCGCTCTGGCACCGGGCCCACAACATCTTGATGGCGCCGTTCAGCCTGCAGGCGATGCGCGACTACATGCCGCGGATGCTCGACGTCGCCGACCAGCTGATGGACAAGTGGGGCCGGCTCAACGAGGGCGACGAGGTGGACGTCCCCGAGGACATGACGCGGCTGACCCTGGACACCATCGCGCTGTGCGGGTTCGGCTACCGGTTCAACTCCTTCTACCGGGACACGCCGCACCCGTTCGTGCAGGCCATGGTGCGCACCCTCTCGGAGTCCCAGGCCCGGGCGCGTCAGCTGCCCATCCAGACCCGGCTGAAGGTCCGGGCCCAGCGGCAGGTGGAGGAGGACCAGGGGTTCATGAACGACCTGGTCGACCGCCTCGTCGCGGAGCGGCGGGCCCAGGGCGAGGCCGGCGACACCACCGACCTCCTCGGCCGGATGCTCACCGGCGTCGACCGGCAGACGGGCGAGGGACTTCCGGACGCCAACATCCGCGCGCAGTGCATCACCTTCCTCATCGCCGGCCACGAGACGACCTCCGGGCTGCTCTCCTTCGCCCTCTACTACCTGCTCAAGAACCCGGCCGTCCTGCAGCGGGCCCGCGCCGAGGTGGACGAGGTGCTCGGCGACACGGCCGGGCCCACCTTCGAGCAGGTGCACCGGCTGACCTATGTCCGGCAGGTCCTCGACGAGTCCCTGCGACTGTGGCCGACCGCGCCCGGGTTCAGCCGCTACCCAATGGAGGACACCACCATCGGCGGCAGGTACGCCATCCCGGCGAACACCACCATCACGGTGCTCACCCCCGCCCTGCACCGCGCCACCTCCGTGTGGGGACCGGACGCGGCGGAGTTCAACCCCGAGCACATGGCGCCGGAACGGCTGGCGTCGGTCTCACCGGCCGTCTACAAGCCGTTCGGGACCGGCCAGCGGGCCTGCATCGGGCGGCAGTTCGCCCTGCAGGAGGCGGCCCTGGTGCTCGGGATGCTGCTCCAGCGCTTCGACCTGGTCGACCACCTCGACTACCAGCTGGTCACGAAGACCACGCTCACCGTCAAGCCCGCCGACTTCCGGATCCAGGTCCGGCCGCGGCCCGGCGTGCACGTCCACCGCGGCGAGACCCCCGGCCCCGCCCAGGCCCCCGCCGTCGCCGCGGCCACCGCACCCGGTGCGGCACCGGCCCCGCTCGTGCCCCGGCACGGCACCAGGCTGACCGTGCTGTTCGGGTCCAACCTCGGCACCGCCGAGTCCCTCGCGACCCGGCTCGCCGAGGAGGGCGTGGAGCGCGGCTTCGACGTCACCGTCGGGGCCCTCGACGACCACGTCGACGACCTCCCCGTCGGCGGCGCGTTGGTCATCGTCACCGCGTCGTACAACGGAACGCCGCCCGACAACGCCGCCGCCTTCTGCCGCTGGATCTCGGGTGCTCCCCCGGACGCGGCGAAGGGGGTGTCGTACTCGGTGTTCGGGTGCGGCAACACGGAGTGGGCGGCGACGTACCAGGCCATCCCCGCACTGCTCGACGAGCAGCTCGAGGAGCACGGCGGGCAGCGTGTCCACAGCCGCGGGGAGGGCAACGCCGCCGGCGACTTCGACGCCGACTACCGGGCCTGGCACGGCGACGTGTGGTCCGACATCGCCGAGGCGCTCGACCTGCCGAAGGAGGTCGCCGAGGCCGCTCCGGCGGGTCCCCGGCTCTCCATCACGCTGACCAACCGGCAGGTCACGAACCCGGTGATCGTGTCCTACGAGGCGCACCCGGGCCACGTGCACGACAGCCGCGAGCTGATCCGCAGCCGCTCGGTCGGCGAGCCGCCGGAGCGCTCCGTCCGGCACATCGAGATCCGGCTGCCCGCGGGGATGACCTACCAGGCGGGCGACCACCTCGGCGTCCTGCCCCGCAACGGGTTCGACACGATCCGCCGGGTGATGGCGCGGTTCGGCCTCGACGCGGGCCAGTACCTCACGATCATCCCCACCAGCGGCAGCCACACCCACCTGCCGATCGACGAGCCGACCCCGCTGCTCGGCGTGCTCGGGAGCTGCGTCGAGCTGCAGGACGTCGCGACCAGGGACGACGTCGCCGTCCTGGCCCGGCACACCGAGGACGCGGAGCAGAAGGCCGCGCTCGAGGCGATGGCGGGTGACGACGAGGCGGCCCACGCGGCGTACCGGGAGCAGGTCTACGCACCCAACCGCTCCGTGCTGGACCTGCTCGACGACTTCCCGGCGTGCGACCTGCCGTTCGAGGTCTACCTCGACCTGCTTCCCGCCCTCCGGCCGCGCTACTACTCGATCTCCTCCTCACCGCTGGTGAGCCCGGACACCTGCAGCATCACCGCCGGGGTCCTGCGTGCGCCGGCGCGGTCCGGCACCGGCACCTTCACCGGCGTCTGCTCCGGGCACCTGGCCAACGTCCCGGTCGACGGCACGATCTTCGTCTTCGTCCGCCCGCCGTCGATCCCGTTCCGGCCGCCGGAGAACCCGCACGTCCCGATGATCATGATCGGTGCCGGCACCGGGCTGGCTCCGTTCCGTGGGTTCCTCCAGGAACGCGCGGCGCTGCGGGACCAGCGGGTCCCGGTCGCCACGTCGCTGCTGTTCTTCGGCTGCCGCAGCGCGGACGTGGACCTGCTGTACGCCGACGAGCTGGCGGCGTTCGAGGCGCAGGGCATCGTCAGGACGGAGCGGTGCCTCTCGGCGGAGCCGGGGGCGAAGCGCAGGTACGTCCAGCAAGGGATGCTCGACTGCGCCGACGAGGTGTGGGAGCTGCTGCAGCAGGACGCCGTCGTGCTCGTGTGCGGGAACGCGTCCACCATCGCTCCGGGCGTGCGGACGTCCTTGACGACGATCTTCCGGGAGCGCACCGGAGCCGGTGACAGCGACGCCGCGGCGTGGCTCGCCGGCCTCCGCTCGGGCGGACGGCTGGTCGAGGACATCTGGGGAGGCTGACCGGGACTTTCATGAAGTACAGCGGGGACGCCGGCCGCTGCGACACGATGGCGTCGATCCCCCTGCCGTGGCTCGTCGTTCCCGCGAGCCCTTCGTGAAGGACTCCTTCGATGCGTGCCGTCCCCGCCCGTGA
>DASTGV010000102.1:0-18183 GCA_035718765.1 Nocardioidaceae bacterium | reverse complement strand
GACGGGGACGACCCGACCCGGATGTGGGTGGCCGAGGTCAACGGCCGCTCGGTCGGGCTGCTCCAGGACTACCGGGTCGGGGACCACCCCGACTGGGCCCTGCTCACGGCCCGGCCGGAGGCGGTCGGCGTCGACTACCTGCTCGGCGACCCGTCCTGGGTCGGCTCCGGGGTGGGCACCCGGATGCTGTGGACGTACCTGCGCGACGTGGTGGTGCCGCACTACCCGGGAGTCCGCCAGGTGTTCGCGGCCCCCGACCACCGCAACGCGGCCTCGCTGCGGGTGCTCGACAAGCTCGGGTTCACCCGCGGGCTGTGGTTCGACGAGCCCCGCTCGGACGGGCGGCGCGACACCGTCGTCGGCTGCACGCTCGACGTGGCCCGGGTGCTGGGACCCGGTGCGCGGTTTGTTACCCGTCGGTAATACACTCCCGGCATGAAGGTGCTCACGCTCTACCGCCGGCTCGTCGCACTGCCCCACGGGCGGTGGGTGTTCTCCCGCCTGTTCGCGCTCAAGGCGCCGTACTTCGGCACCGTGCGGCCGCAGTTCGTCGACCTGCGGCCCAACTACGCCGAGCTGACGGTGCGCAAGCGCCGCGCCGTGCACAACCACATCAAGACGGTGCACGTGATCGCGATCTGCAACGGCCTGGAGGCGGCCATGGGCGCGCTGGCGGAGGCGAGCGTCCCGAGCGGCCGGCGGTGGATCCCCAAGGGCATGGACGTCCGCTACACGGCCAAGGCGGTCAGCGACATCACCTGCATCGCGGAGACCGACCCGGAGCAGTGGACCGGTGACGACCCCGACGTGCCGGTGCGCGTGCGCGGGGTCCGCGACGACGGCACCACCGTGGTCGAGGGGGTCATCCGGCTCTGGGTGACCGACAAGCCGGCCGCCTGAGCCTGGATCGGTTGGATCCAGGCTGAGCCGCCCGCCCGGTCAGATGGCGGTGCTGGTGTCCCGCCCGACCATCGGCACCGTGAGCGGCTTGCGCTCCCCGACCAGCTTGCGCTGGACCCAGGTGGCCAGGGCCGACAGCAGCAGGTTGACCGCGATGAACATCGCGGCCAACACGATCGCGGCCTGGAGCTGGTTGGAGAACTCCTGGAAGATCGACTTGCCCACCTCGGTGAGGCCCGGCGCGAGGATGGCGTAGCCCAGGCTGGTGTCCTTCAGCGCCACGACGCACTGGCTGATGATCGCCGGCAGCATGATCTTGACGGCCTGGGGGAGCAGCACCGACGTCATCACCTGCGACTTGCGCAGCCCCAGGGCGTACGCCGCCTCCGCCTGGCCGTGCGGGACGGCGAGGACCCCGGCCCGGAACACCTCCGCCAGCACGGCGCCGTTGTAGAGCGTCAGCGCGATCACGACCGACCAGTACGACCCGATGCCACCTTCGCCGGCGCCGTACGTCAGGAAGATGAAGAACATCAGCAGCAGGACGGGCACGGCCCGGAAGAACTCGACGACCACGAACGCCGGCCAACGGACCCAGCCGTGCTCGGACAGCTTCGCCACCCCGAACACCAGCCCGAACACCACCGCGAGGAGGACGGAGCCGAACGCCATCTGCAGCGTCTTCAGCATCCCCTCCACAAGCAGGGCCCGCATGTACGACGGGGTGACGAACGGCTCCCACAGGGCGTAGGCGAGCTGGCCGGTCTCCTGGAGGCGCCACAGCACGAAGCCGGCCGCCGCGAGCAGGAGCACCGTGCCGAGCAGTGAGTACATCCGGTGGCGCCGGCGGGTCGCCGGCCCGGGGGCGTCGAACAGCACGCTGGTCATCGGGTCGCCACCCGCCCTCGTCGCTCCAGGCCGAGACCGGCGGCGGAGATGAGCTCGACGATGATGACGTAGCCGAGGGCGAAGGTCAGGAAGATCAGCGTCCGGTCGCTGGCGTTGTTGTTGCTGAAGTAGCGCATCCGGGCGGTCGCCTCGAAGAGGCCGAACACCGCGCCGACCGAGGTGTTCTTGGCCAGCGCGATCATCGTGCTCGTCAGCGGCGGGACCACGGCCCGCAGCGCCTGGGGGAGCACGACGTTGCTCATCGTCTGGGTGAACGTCAGACCGGTGGCACGGGCGGCCTCCGCCTGGCCGAGCGGGACGGAGTTGATCCCCGAGCGGACCGCCTCGCAGACGAACGCGGAGGTGTACACCGTCAGCGCGATCACGCCCTTGACGAAGAACGGGAGCTGGACGTCGAGCTTCGGCAGCCCGAAGGTCGCGAGGATGAACACGATCAGCAGCGGAGTGTTGCGCACCAGCGCCACGTAGAGGGCGGCGGCCCGGGCCAGGACCGCGACCGGCCCGACCCGCATCGCCGCGAGAGCCGTGCCGAAGATCAGTGAGAGGATCCCGGAGACGACGAAGAGCTCGATGGTGAGCCGGAACGCCTGCAGGACCAGGTCGAAGTTGGAGATCACGTCGTCCACGGCCGGTCCTCACCTCCCTCGTTGTCAGGCTCGTCGGTTGCCTCGGTCTGGCTGCGATGAGGGTGGCCCGCGGGGCCACCCTCATCGCTGGGTCATCGGGTCAGGCGCAGGCGTCCATCTTCGGAGGCGCCGGCGTCTTCACCCCGGACTTGCCGAGCGTGGCCTCGAACGCCTTCGCCCAGGTGCCGTCGTCCTCGGCCTTCTTGACCGTGTCGGTGATCCACTGGCACATCTCCGGGTACTTCTTGGAGTAGCCGATGCCGTAGCGCTCCTCGGAGAACGGCTTCCCGACGACCTGGAGGTTGTCGGGGTCCTCGGCCGCGTAGCCGAGCAGGATCGCGCCGTCGGTCGTCATCGAGTCGACGCTGCCGTCGGCCACCTGGTCGCGGCACTCGGAGTAGGTGTCGAAGCCGCGCGGCTTGGCGCCCTTGGCCTCCACGTTGTCCAGGGAGGTCGACCCGGTGACCGAGCAGACCTCCTTGCCCTTGATGTCGGCGACGCTCTTGATCGGGCTGCCCTTCTTCACGAGCAGCTGCTGGCCGGTGACGTAGTACGGACCGGCCTGACCGACGACCTTGCGGCGCTCGTCGGTGATGGAGTACGACGCGATGACCAGGTCGACCTCACCCTTCTGGAGGAACGGCTCCCGGTTGTCGGAGATCGTCTCCTTCCAGGTGATGTTCTCGGGCTTGATGCCGAGCGACGCGGCGAGGATCTTGCCCATCTCCGGGTCGAGCCCGGCCGGCGCGTCGTCGGTCGCGCCCTTGAAGCCGATGCCGGGCTGGTCGAACTTGACCCCGATGGTGATCTTGCCGCTGTCGGCGAGCTCCTTCATCCGGGTGCCGGCGTCGAAGTTGCTGGCGGCGTTCTTGTCGACCTTGACGTCGACGCTGCCGGACTTGCTCTCGCCGGCGTTGCCGCAGGCCGCGAGCGAGCCGGCGGACAGCACGAGGCCGACCACGGCCAGCGCCATCTTGGAACGGTTGAGTCGCATGACTTCTCCTTGCTGTGCGGCCTGGTGTCCCCCGGGCCGGGTTCTGGGGATCGATCAGTGCTTGAGGATCTTGCCGAGGAAGTCCTGGGCACGGTCCGACTGCGGGTTCGTGAAGAACTCCTCGGGCGAGCTCTCCTCGACGATGCGCCCGTCGGCCATGAACACCACGCGGTTCGCGGCGGTGCGCGCGAAGCCCATCTCGTGGGTGACCACGACCATCGTCATGCCGCCCTCGGCGAGGTCGACCATGACGTCGAGGACCTCCTTGATCATCTCGGGGTCCAGTGCGGAGGTGGGCTCGTCGAAGAGCATCACCTTGGGCTCCATCGCCAGGGCACGGGCGATCGCCACGCGCTGCTGCTGTCCCCCCGAGAGCTGGGCGGGGTACTTCGCGGCCTGTTGCCCCACCCCGACCCGGTCGAGCAGCTGCCGGGCCTTGGCCTCCGCCTCGTCCTTGGCGATGCCGCGGACCTTGGTCGGGCCGAGCGTGACGTTCTCGAGGATCGTCTTGTGCGCGAAGAGGTTGAAGCTCTGGAAGACCATGCCCACCTCGGCCCGCAGCCTCGCCAGCGCCTTCCCCTCTGCCGGGAGCGGCTGCCCGTCGAGGCTGATCGTGCCCTTGTCGATCGTCTCGAGGCGGTTGATCGCGCGGCACAGCGTGCTCTTCCCGGACCCCGAGGGGCCGATCACCACGACGACCTCGCCGCGCTTGATCGAGAGGTTGATGTCCTGCAGGACGTGCAGCTCGCCGAACCACTTGTCGACGTGGTCGAGCACGACCAAGGCGTCTCCGGACGCGGGGCGTCCCGAGGGCGCGGGGGTCTCGGCAGGAGCAGTCATGATGGGTAAACCTAGCGACGGTGGCCCGCAATGACCATTTGCCGGTAGCCCTTCCGGGGTTGCGATGTGGTTACTCCGTAGGACTCTCCAACTAACATGGGGACGCTGAGGTGGGCGTCACACGCATCTCGGGCAGGCATCGGGATACGGACCGGCTCCGAGGCTCCCGGCGGCCGCGTGCTTGACTGCCGGGCAGCACCGAGACCAGACCGAGAGGACGTCACGTGGCGCGCAAGAACCCGCTGGGCAAGATCAAGGACGCAGCGTTCGACACCCTGAAGCACCCCGTCGGCACCGCCGAGAAGGCGGTCGGTCAGGCCGGTCGGACCGCCGCCGTCGGCCGGATGGTGGCCGGCCAGGTCGCGCGTACGGCGGTGGAGAAGGCCTCGGAGGGGATCGAGGCCGTCGTCACGCGCGCCGCACGCGGTCACGGCCGACCGGTCTCCACCGGACTGCGGCCGGTGCCCCCGGTCGAGGAGCCTGCGTCGTCGCCGGTGCCGGACCCGAACGCCCCGGCGGCCGCGACGAAGCTGCCGGCGACCAAGGTGCCCGCGAAGAAGGCCGCCACCAAGAAGGCCGCGAAGAAGGCTCCCGCCAAGAAGACCGCTGCCACGAAGGCTGCCGCGAAGCAGGCCGTCGCGGACGCGACGCCGGAGGTGACCCCGGCCGACGTCGCGAAGAACATCGCCAAGAAGACGCCCGCCGGGAAGACGCCGGCGAAGAAGGCGCCCGCCAAGAAGGCCGCGAAGTCGGCTCCGGCGGCGGAGCCGGCACCGGGTGACCGGCTCCCGGCCAAGAAGACGGCCAAGAAGACGGCCAAGAAGACGGCGAGCAAGACGGCCGCGAAGAAGGCGCCGGCGAAGAAGGCTCCCGCGAAGAAGACAGCCGCGAAGAAGGCGTCCGAGGCGCCGCGGACCGCCCAGGAGGTCGCGGACGTCGAGGGGCCCGACGTGACCACGCCGGTGGGGACCACGGCCGCCGACGTGGCCACGAACCCCGACACCACGGAGACCGACCTGCAGCAGCCGGGCACCGAGCCGCTGATGGACCCGGCCACCACGAAGGCCGTCGCCAGCGAGGCCGAGACGCTCCAGAAGGCCGCGGACCCGGACAAGGGCTGAGCCTGCACCCAGGCTGAGCCGGGCGGGGTCGGAGCGCGGCGACCCGCCGCCGTACCCTGGTGCGGTCATGACTGCCACCCCTGAGACCGCAGCGCGCACCTACGAGGTGCGCACGTACGGCTGCCAGATGAACGTGCACGACTCCGAGCGGCTGACCGGGCTGCTGGAGGACGCGGGGTACGTCGCGGCGGCGTCGGACGAGCAGGCCGACGTCGTCGTGTTCAACACCTGTGCCGTCCGCGAGAACGCCGACAACAAGCTCTACGGCAACCTGGGCCACCTCGCGCCGGTGAAGGCCGCGAAGCCGGGCATGCAGATCGCGGTCGGCGGCTGCCTCGCGCAGAAGGACCGCGGCGAGATCACCCGGCGGGCGCCGTGGGTCGACGTGGTCTTCGGCACCCACAACATCGGCTCCCTGCCGGTGCTCCTGGAGCGGGCCCGGGTGCAGCAGGAGGCGCAGGTGGAGATCCTCGAGTCGCTCGAGGTCTTCCCGTCCACGCTGCCGACCAAGCGGGAGTCGGCGTACGCCGCGTGGGTGTCGATCAGCGTCGGCTGCAACAACACCTGCACGTTCTGCATCGTCCCGTCCCTGCGCGGCAAGGAGAAGGACCGCCGGCCCGGCGAGATCCTCGCCGAGATCGAGGCGCTGGTGGCCGAGGGGGTCACCGAGGTCACCCTGCTCGGACAGAACGTCAACTCCTACGGGGTCGAGTTCGGCGACCGGCTCGCGTTCGGCAAGCTGCTGCGGGCCTGCGGCGAGATCGAGGGCCTGGAGCGGGTGCGGTTCACCAGCCCGCACCCGAAGGACTTCACCGACGACGTCATCGCGGCGATGGCCGAGACGCCGAACGTCATGCACAGCCTGCACATGCCGCTGCAGTCCGGCTCGGACAAGGTGCTCAAGGAGATGCGCCGGTCCTACCGGCAGGAGCGCTACCTCGGCATCATCGACCGGGTCCGCGCGGCCATGCCGGACGCGGCGATCACCACCGACATCATCGTCGGCTTCCCCGGCGAGACCGAGGAGGACTTCCTCGAGACCATGAGGGTCGTGGAGCGGGCGCGGTTCTCCGGCGCGTTCACGTTCCAGTACTCCAAGCGGCCCGGCACCCCCGCTGCCGTCCTCGAGGACCAGGTGCCGAAGGCCGTGGTGCAGGACCGCTACGAGCGGCTCACCGCGCTGGTCAACGACATCGCCTGGGCGGAGAACAAGCGGCTCGTCGGCACCACCGTCGAGCTGATGGTGGCCGAGGGCGAGGGGCGCAAGGACGAGCAGACCCACCGGCTCTCCGGGCGCGGCCGGGACAACCGGCTCGTGCACTTCACCGCGGTCGACCGCGACGGTCACCCGGTCGACGTCCGCCCGGGCGACATGGTCGAGGTCGACGTCACCTACGCCGCCCCGCACCACCTGGTCGCCGACGGTGCCGTCCGGAGCGTACGACGGACCCGGGCCGGTGACGCCTGGGAGGCGCGCACGTCCGCGCCGAAGCCGCAGGGTGTCTCGCTCGGGCTGCCGACGGTGGGGGTGCCGGAGGCGCTGCCCGCGGCGACGGGCTGCGACATCCTTCCCTAGAACCCGAACGTCACGACCGGGGGAGTGCGGCCGGCGCGGATGGTCTCCAGGACCTGCCGCTCGTGCGGCACGACGGGGTCGGGCAGGGCGTCGAGGTCGAACCACCGCAGGTCGGCGGCCTTCTCGGGCTCCACGATGCGCGGGGTCCCGGTCCACGACGTCGCGGTGAAGAAGTAGTCGACCCGCTCGTCGATGGGGGCGTGGTCGGCCTGGGTGCGCTGCATCGCGCACCACGGCTCGAGCTCGACGTCGGTGACGCCGACCTCCTCGAGCGCCTCGCGGGCCGCGGCCTGGAAGACCGTCTCGTACCTCTCCACGTGGCCCGCGACTGCTGCCGCCCAGTGGTCGTCCATGTAGCCCGTGCCGGAGCGCAGCTGGAGCAGCACCTCGCGGCCGCCCGGTGCGGGGGCCGGGCGGAGCAGGAACACGTAGGCCGCGGGCACCACCACGAAGCGGCCGATCTCGGCGGTCATGGCGGTGAGACTAGGACGTGCCCTCGAAGCGTCAGTGGCCCGGGTTGCGGCCGGGGTCGAACTCGTGCTTGCGGGACACCGGGTCCGGCTGCACCTCGCCGACGGTGCGGTCGACGTCGGTGACCGGGCTGGTCTCGTCGGGCTTGTCGGGCACCTCGTCGTCGGTGTCCGGCGCGTCCGGCAGCGGTGGCGCCTCGCCCTCGGTGCTGCCCTGCGCGGAGGCGGCGCTGCCGGTGCCCTCCACGCCTTCGAAGTCGTCGGCCCGCTCGCTGCTGAGCCCCATGTCGCCGGTGAGGCCCTGGGGCCCGGAGGCGTTGGGCTGCGACTCGCGGTTGGGGGAGACCTCGTCGCTCACGGCTCCTCGTCCTCCTCTTCCTGCTCGAGCTCCTCGTCGTGCGGCGTGGCGGCCGGCTCGCCCGTGCTGCGCTCGTAGACGGTGCCGGTCTCCTCGGAGACGACGGCGGACTGGTCGTTGGACACGAAGTCGTCCGGGCTGGCGTCCCCGGCCGGCGGCTCGCCGACGAACTCCTCCGGGTCGGGCTCGTGGCTGGTGTCGGTCATCGGTCCTCCATGGGTTGCTCGGGTGCCCGGGCTACTCGCCGCCCGAGCCGTCGGACGGCTGGTCCAGCGCGGTCTCGGCGTTCTCCTCCTGGAGCTCCTCGTTGGCCTGCTCCGCCTGGGTGCGGGCGTGGATCTCGCCGTCCGGGCCCGGTGACGGGTCGGGCGGCGACTCCGGCGGCGGCACGGTGGCGGGACCGTCCGGCGGACTGCTCGGATGTACCTCGGGCTGCTCCGGGCCGCCGGGGCTGGTGCTGCCGGCCGGGTCGTCGCTCCGGAGCGGCCCGCCCGGCGGGGCGGGGGCGTCCGGTCCGGCGGGACCGCGCGGGTTCTCGGGGCCGGTGGGGGCGTCGTCTCGGCGTGGGGCGCTCATCGGCTCGCCGTACCCGGGGTGCGGGAGCCGAAACGGCCCCGCACTCAGCGGCCCTTGAAGTCGTCGTTCTTGCCGTCGAGGGAGTCCAGCCCCTTCTCGAGCTGCTCCTTGCCCTTGGCGACCTTGTCCGCGTGCTTGTGCCCGGTCTTCTCGTTGATGACGTCCGCGAGCTTGTCGGCACCGTCCGCGATCTTGTCGCCGTGCTGGTCCACCGCTTTGGTGAGCTGCTGCTTGGCCTTGTCCAGGAATCCCATCGCCTGCTCCTTGCTCCCGGGGAGATCGGTGGCTCCGGTCTTTGCAAGACTCTGCCCCATGCTCGGAGGGCAGACAAGCGTCGGCGTCGCGCCCGCCGACGTTCCCGTCGTCGCGGTGGTCGGGCCCACCGCCGCGGGCAAGACCACGCTCTCGCTTGACCTCGCCCAGGCCCTCGGCGGGGAGGTGGTGAACACCGACGCGATGCAGGTCTACCGGGGCATGGACATCGGCACGGCCAAGCTGCCCGAGGCCGAGCGCCGCGGCGTCCGTCACCACCTCCTGGACCTGCTCGACGTAGCCGAGACCGCCACGGTGGCGGAGTTCCAGGGCCGGGCCCGTGAGGTCATCGAGGACTGCCGTGACCGCGGGGTGCCGCCGGTGCTGGTCGGCGGGTCGGCGCTGTACACCCGCGCGGTGCTGGACCGCTTCGAGTTCCCGGGCACCGACCCGGACGTGCGGGCGCGGCTGGAGGCCGAGCTCGTCGACGTGGGGGCGGCGGCGATGCACGAGCGGCTGCGCACGACCGACCCCGCGGCGGCGGAGCGGATCCTGCCCGGCAACACGCGCCGGGTGGTGCGGGCGCTGGAGGTCGTGGAGATCACCGGTCGCCCGTTCACGGCGACGCTCCCGGCCCCGTCGTACGTCTTCCCCCGCACCGTCCAGGTCGGGGTGCGGATCCCTCGGCCGGTGCTGGACGCGCGCATCGAGGAGCGGGTACGTCGGATGTGGCGCGACGGCCTCGTCGACGAGGTGCGCCGCCTCGCGGACCGTGGCCTGCGCGACGGGCTCACCGCGAGCCGGGCGCTCGGCTACCAGCAGGTGCTCGCGTTCCTCGACGGCGACTGCTCCGAGGACGAGGCCTTCGAGCGGACCGTGGTCGGCACCCGCCGCTTCGCGCGCCGGCAGGAGTCGTGGTTCCTCAAGGACGAGCGGGTCACCTGGGTGGACTGGGACGACCCCGAGCGGGTCGGCCGCGCACTCGACGCCGTGGCCGCGGTTGAGCCGGGGCCGGCTGGGTAGCAGTACCCGGTCGGACTCGGACTCGGGGAAGGACCATCGCGGATGAGGAACACGCACGGCCGCCGGGCGGCGGCACTGGGAGTGGCGGGAGCCACCGCACTGGCCGGGCTGACGGTGGTCCCACCGCCGGCCACGGCCGCGGTCACCGCCACCGGGGGCTACTACACCACGAAGACACCCACCAGCCGCGGCTTCGGCGGCGCGGTCACGTCGGTCGACCCCGAGGCGTCGAAGATCGGGATCGGGGTCCTCAAGCGGGGCGGCAACGCGGTGGACGCCGCGGTCGCCACCGCCGCCGCGCTCGGCGTCACCGAGCCCTACAGCTCGGGCCTCGGCGGCGGCGGCTTCTTCGTCTACTACGACGCCAAGCACCGGAAGGTGCACACGATCGACGGCCGGGAGACCGCGCCGCGGAAGATGCCGCACGACGCCTTCATCGACCCGAAGACCGGCAAGCCCTACAACTTCACCCCCGAGCTGGTCACCAGCGGCGTCTCCGTCGGTGTCCCGGGCACCCCGGCCACCTGGGCCAAGGCGCTGCGGTCGTGGGGGACCTACCGCTTCAAGCAGGCGCTGGCCCCGGCCGCCGACCTGGCCGAGCGCGGCTTCAAGGTCGACAAGACGTTCAACCAGCAGACGGCGGACAACCAGCAGCGCTTCGAGGCCTACACCACCACGCCCCGGCTGTTCCTGCCGCACGGCAAGCCGCCCGCCGTCGGGTCGGTCCTGAAGAACCCCTCGCTCGCGCGCACCTACCGGACGCTGGGCCGCAAGGGCGTCTCGTGGTTCTACCACGGCCCGATCGCCCGGCAGATCGCCTACAACGTGCAGCACCCGCCGAAGAGCCCCTCGACCAACCTGCCGGTTCCCAAGGGCTTCATGGAGGCCGGCGACCTGGCGCGCTACCGGGCGCTGTTCCGCAAGCCGACCTACGCGAAGTACCGCGGCTACGGCGTGTGGGGCATGGGCGGATCGTCGTCCGGCGGCACGACCGTCGGCGAGGCGCTCAACATCATGGAGCAGTTCCCGCTGCGCCGGATGACCACCGCCCAGCGGCTGCACGTCTACCTCGAGTCGAGCGCCCTGGCGTTCGCCGACCGGGCGAAGTACCTCGGCGACCCCGCCTACGTGAGCGTGCCGCGCTCCACCCTGCTCTCCGACCGGTACGCCGCGTCGCGGGCCTGCAAGATCGACCTGAAACAGGCGATGACCAAGCCGACCACCGCAGGCGACGTGCACAGCTACGACCCGACCTGCGGCCGGTCGTCGTCCACGACGGCGAGCAGGCAGGCCGACACCGAGAACGTCGAGACGACCAACCTCACCGTGACCGACAAGTGGGGCAACGTCGTGGAGTACACCCTCACCATCGAGCAGACCGGCGGCTCCGGGATGCTGCTGAAGCGGCGCGGCTTCCTGCTCAACAACGAGCTCACGGACTTCTCCGCGACCTACAACCCGAGCGACCCCAACCGGATCGACCCGGGGAAGCGCCCGCGCTCGTCGATCTCGCCGACGATCATCCTGCGCAACGGGAAGCCGGTCGTCGCGCTGGGCTCACCGGGCGGCTCGACGATCATCACGACCGTGCTGCAGATGATCCACAACCGCATCGACCGGCAGATGACGCTGCCGCGGACGATCGCCGACCCACGCGGGTCCCAGCGGAACACCGACGCCGTGACCGCGGAGCCGGAGTTCATCGAGAAGTACGGCGCGCTGCTCACGCCGCTCGGGCACAAGCTGACCCCGGCCGGTGACAAGTTCACCAGCGCCTCGGAGATCGGGGCGGCGACCGCCATCGCGTTCAAGAAGCGGCACTACCTCGTCGCGGTGTCCGAGCCGCGCCGTCGTGGCGGCGGGTCCGCGCTCGTCGTACGACGGCACCGGTAGCCGGCCGTGGGCACGCGGGCCGCGACGTCTCAGGCGACGCGGCTCGCGTGCCGGCGCAGGGCCGGGTCGACCGCGGGCAGCATGAACACCGCGGCGTCGCAGCTGGTGCAGCACCACTCGTGGGCCTGGTCGTCGACGGGCACGAAGACGCACTCGTCGCCGCAGTCCGCGCAGCGGGCGCTCACCCCGCTGAGCATCAACAGGTGGTCGGCTCGGGGCTCCATGTCCTTCACGGTGACAGAGCGCCCCGACAGTTCCGGCCAGGACACGCCCGCGACCGGCGATGCGGTCTACGATCCCCTCCAGCCCCCTGGGGGACGCGACCGGGAGGTGCCCGATGGCAGACAGCAGGACGTACACCGTGCAGCGCTCGACGACCGTGCAGGCCCCGCCCGCGCGGCTCTTCGAGCAGGTCGACGACTTCCACCGGTGGCCGGCCTGGTCGCCGTGGGAGGACCTCGACCCCGCGATGCAGCGCACCTACGGCGGTCCCGAGCGGGGCGTCGGGGCGACGTACGCCTGGTCCGGCAACCGGAAGGCCGGCCAGGGCCGGATGGAGATCACCGCGGCCGACGACCCCACCCGGGTGGTCGTCGCGCTGGACTTCCTCAAGCCGTTCCGGTCGTCGTCGGTCACCACGTTCACGTTCGCGCCCGAGGGTGACGGCACCCGGGTCACCTGGACGATGGCGGGGCCACGCACCCTCGCCGTGAAGGTGATGGGGATCTTCACGAGCATGGACAAGCTCGTCGGCAAGGACTTCGAGAAGGGTCTGGCCCGGCTCAAGGCCGTCGCGGAGCAGCCCGCCTAGCGACGCCGCGGGCGGCCACCGCGACGCCACCGGCGGCGAGCAAGCCGACGGTCCACGGCCTCGGGTTCCCGACGTCGGGGCGCTTGCGGAGCGCCATCGCGTCCATCAGCAGCCGCATGGGCGTCCCGGTGCCAGGACCGCCGCCGAACACCACCCGCTGGGTGCCCTTGCCCAGCCCGGCGAGGTCGACCCGGAAGACGCGCGGGTCGTGGGGGTCGTCGGGGTGCAGGCGCATCCCGCGCCGGACGGCCGGGACCGGGGTCAGCGGCTTGAGCATCAGGTGGCCGTCGCGGACGGTGACCTCGGCGCCTGCGCCCAGGAACGCGCGGGTGAACAGGTTGGTGACCGGGCCCGGGTCGGGGCCGTACCACCCACAGAGCTCGTGCCAGGTCTCCGGATGCGCCGGTACGTCGCGGCGGACCGCCTCGTCCGGCAGGCCGAGCAGCCGGCGGACCAGCGCCACGCCGAGCGGCTCGGGAGCGCCGCGGCCGTCGAGGCCACCGGTGTTGCCGAGGACCACCACCCCGACCCCGTCGTCGGGTGCGAGCAGCATCTCGGACAGGAAGCCCGGCACGATGCCGTCGTGGCCGACCGTGCGCCGGTCGCCCTCCTGGCCCAGCAGGAAGCCCAGCCCCATGCCGGGGAGCCGCGGGTCGGCCCGGAAGTGCGGCCGGAACATCGCGGCCGTCGTCGTGGGCTCGAGCACCCGGCCCCGCCCGGCGGCGCCGCCGTGCAGGAGGGCGGTGACGTAGCGGGTGAGGTCCGCGGCGGTGGAGTACACCTCGCCGGCGCCCAGGGCCGGCACCGGCCGGTCCGCGACCGGCCGCAGCCCGCGCGAGCGCAGCACGTAGCCGGTGGCCAGGTACGGCCGCACCCGCGCGGACCGGCCGAGGTCGGTGTGCTCCATGCCGAGGGGGCCGAACACGTGCTGACGCAGGTAGTGGTCGAGCGGCACCCCGCTGACGTCCTCCACGAGCTGGCCGAGCACGGCGAAGCCGTGGTTGCTGTACACCCACTTGGAGCCCGGCTCGACCTCCACGGGCAGCCCGCGCCGGTACAGCTCGGTGACCGACGGCACCGACCGCCCGGCCCGGACGCCCGAGCCCACGCGCGGCCGGAGCAGGTCCGGGAGGCGCAGCCAGTAGCCGATGCCGGCGGTGTGCGTGAGCAGGTGCCGCACCGTGGCCGGCTGGTAGCGCCCGTCCTTGGGGGTCAGCCGGACGGAGCACAGGTAGTCGTTGGCGGGCGCGTCGAGGTCCACCAGCCCCCGCTCCCACAGCTGCAGCACGGCGACGGCGGTGAAGGTCTTGGTCACCGAGCCGACCCGGAAGACGGTGTCCTGGGTGACCGGCCTGCGCGAGGAGGCGTTCGCGACGCCGTCCCCGCGGAACCAGGCGAGCCGGCCGTCCCGGACCACGGCCACGGCCAGGCCGGCCGACGGCCAGCGGTCGAGGACCTCGGTGACCAGGTCCGACAGGTCCGGCTCGAGGCCCCGCGACAGGACGCTCACCCTCGGGCTCCGGTCGCCCACGGCGACCCCGTGCGTCCCGGCACCACCCGCTTGTCGGCGGAGAGCGGGAGCCCGTCGAGGTGGATCCCGGTGGGCGCACCCGCGGGGTCACGGCTGAACACGACCCGGGCCGTGCCGATGCCGTACTGGGCGAGGTCGACCCGGAAGACGTACGGGTCGTCCGGGTCGTCCGGGTGCAGCCGGAGACCGCGCCGCAGCGCCGGCACCGGGCTCAGGGTCCGGACCACCAGCCGGCCGTGCCGGACGAGCACCTGGACCCCGGCGCCGAGCAGCGACCACGCCTGCAGGTCGGTCCGCTGCGCCCGGGGCCGGTACCAGCCGCACAGGTCCCGCCAGCACTCCGCGTGCTGCGGCACGTCGGTGCGGAGCCCGCCGGCGGGGGCGCCGAGGAGGTCGCCGAGCAGCCGGCCCGTCTCGGCCGGCAGCCAGGCCGCCGCGTTCCTGGCCCCGTTGGTGAACGCCACCACACCGACGCCGTCGTCGGGCGCCAGGGAGATCTGCGCGTTGAACCCGGGAAGCACCCCCTGGTGCTCCACCACGGCGTGCCCACCGAGCTCGCCGCGGAAGAACCCGAGGCCCAGGCCCGGGACGCGGGGGTCGGGCTGGTAGTGGGGCCCGAACATCATCGACAGCGTCTCCGGCTTGAGGACCGCGCCGTGCTCGTTCGACCCGCCCGCGAGCAGCGCCGCGACGTACCGCGTCATGTCCCGCGGCGTCGAGCAGACCGAGGACGCCGCCGCGGTCACCCACTGGCGGTCGGTGACCGGTCGCGCGCCCTTCGCGCCGAGCCGGTAGCCCGTCGCCCGCTGCGCCCGGCGTCCGGCCGGCTGCACCAGGTGGCTGTCCGCCATGCCGAGGGGGTCCAGGACGTGCTCGCGCAGGTAGCGGTCCAGCGGCAGGCCGCTGACGTCCTCGACGTCCTGGCCGAGCGTGGCGAACCCGTGGTCGGTGTAGGTGCACACCGTGCCCGGCTCGGCCGCGAGCCGCAGGCTGCCGCCGTAGTACTCCGCGAGCGGGGGCACCGGTTCACCGGGACCGACGCTCTCCCCGAACCAGCCGCTGCCCAGCATGCGGGTGGGGTGGACCGACTGCGGGACGCCGGCGGTGTGGGTCAGCAGGTGCCGCAAGGTCGCCGGTCGCCAGCCCGGCCGGGCCGGGACCAGCCGGAAGGCACGGAGGAGGTCGTTCGCGGGACGGTCCAGGTCGAGCAGCCCCTGCTCCCACAGCTGCATCACGGCGACCGCGGTGAGGGTCTTCGAGATCGAGGCGATCCGGAACACGGTGTCCTCGGTCACCGGCGCCTGCGACGCGATGTCCGCGAGGCCGCGCCCGCAGAAGGACTCCAGGGTCCCGTGGCGGACCACGCCCACCGCCAGGCCGACGGCCGGTCGGCGGTTCAGGATCTCGTCGACCCGGGCGGACAGACGACGCTGGGCGAGCTCGAGCATGGCCACCCCCTCTCCGGGCCAGAGTCCGCCGACCGTGGCCACGGCCGGGAGGGCCGAACGGCCCTGGCCGGCCGTGCGGACACCCCAGGCGCTTCTAGACTGAGAACATGCGCTTCCTCAAGGGTCACGGCACGGAGAACGACTTCGTGCTGCTGCCCGACGCCGACGGCACCCGCGTCGGCGACCTCGACCCGGCGCTGGTCGCCCGGCTCTGTGACCGGCGGGCCGGCCTGGGCGGGGACGGCGTGCTCCGCGTGGTCCGCACCGCGAAGTACGACGACCCGGCGGCCGTCGCGGCGCGCGGCGAGGCCGAGTGGTTCATGGACTACCGCAACGCCGACGGCTCCACGTCGGAGATGTGCGGCAACGGCATCCGGGTGTTCGGCCGCTACCTCGTCGACCACGAGGGCGCCGACCCGTCCCGGCCGCTGCCGGTGGGCACCCGGGCCGGCACCAAGGTGCTCACCTTCGAGGGCGACCTGGTCGGCGTGGACATGGGCGAGCCCGCGGTCCGCGGCGAGACGAAGGTGGCCGTGGGCGCGCGGTCCTGGCCCGCGACGCACGTCTCGATGGGCAACCCGCACGCGGTCGCCTTCGTCGACGACCTGGCCGACGCCGGGCCGCTGCTGGAGCCGCCGGCCCACGACGAGGGGGAGTACCCCGACGGCGTCAACGTCGAGTTCGTGGTCCGCCGCGGCGACGCGCACGTGGCGATTCGGGTGCACGAGCGCGGCTCCGGGGAGACCCGGTCCTGCGGCACCGGCGCCTGCGCGGTGATGGTCGCGGCCGCGCTGGCCGACGGCGCCGGACCCGGTACGACGTACCGGGTGGACGTGCCCGGCGGCCGGCTGGACGTGACCTGGACGCAGGAGGGGCGCGTGGTGCTCACGGGGCCAGCGGTGCTCGTCGCCGAGGGGGAGTGGACCGCATAATTCGTCGCGTCGTGTCCGTGACCCGTGCGACCATCGAGGTCGTCCGGGAATCCCCCCGGGCGCCCGGACGTTCCCCCTGGTGGATATGACGCACGCACACGAGCACCGCCCCGACCCCGTCACGCCGGTCGACACCGACATCTCCCTCGACGACGCCCTCCTCGAGACCGAGGAGTGGGAGTCCGGCTACGACGACGAGCCCACCGACGGCACCGACCCCGAGGAGACGACCGGCGACTACGACCTCGCCGAGCGGCACGCCCTGCGCCGGGTCGCGGGCCTGTCGACCGAGCTCGAGGACATCACCGAGGTCGAGTACCGCCAGCTCCGGCTCGAGCGGGTCGTCCTGGTCGGCGTCTGGACCGACGGCTCCGTCGCCGACGCCGAGAACTCCATGGCCGAGCTGGCGCTGCTCGCCGAGACGGCCGGCTCCCAGGTGCTCGACGCGCTCTACCAGCGCCGGCAGAGCCCCGACCCCGCGACGTACATCGGCCGCGGCAAGGTCGACGGGCTGCGCGAGATCGTGCAGGCCACCGGCGCCGACACCGTGATCTGCGACGGCGAGCTGGCTCCCTCGCAGCTGAGGAACCTCGAGGACCGGGTCAAGGTCAAGGTCGTCGACCGGACCGCGCTGATCCTCGACATCTTCGCCCAGCACGCGAAGTCGCGGGAGGGCCAGGCGCAGGTCGAGCTGGCCCAGCTCAGCTACATGAAGCAGCGGCTGCGCGGCTGGGGTGGCAACCTCTCCCGCCAGGCCGGCGGCCGGGTCGCCGGCGGCGCCGGCATCGGTGGCCGTGGCCCCGGTGAGACCAAGATCGAGACCGACCGGCGGCGGATCAACACCAAGATCGCCAAGCTGCGCCGCGAGCTCGCGCACATGCGCACCACCCGTGACACCAAGCGCTCCGAGCGCCGGCGCCACCAGGTGCCGTCGGTGGCGATCGCGGGCTACACGAACGCCGGCAAGTCCTCGCTGCTCAACCGGCTGACCGACGCCGGGGTGCTGGTCGAGGACGCGCTGTTCGCGACCCTGGACCCGACCACCCGGCGGACCACCACCTCCGACGGCCGCGTCTACACGATGTCGGACACCGTCGGCTTCGTCCGGCACCTGCCCCACCAGCTCGTCGAGGCGTTCCGCTCGACGCTGGAGGAGGTCGCCGACTCCGACCTGGTGCTGCACGTCGTCGACGGCTCCCACCCGGACCCGGAGGGCCAGCTGGCCGCCGTGCGCGAGGTGTTCGCGGAGATCGGCGCCGACAAGGTCCCCGAGCTCGTGGTCATCAACAAGTCCGACGCCGCCGACCCGATGGTGCTCTCCCGGCTCCGGGCCCGCGAGCCGCACTCGGTGGTGGTGTCCGCCAAGACCGGCGAGGGGATCGCCGAGGCGCTGGCCGCCGTCGAGGCCGACCTGCCGCACCCGGGCGTGGCCATCGAGGCGCTGCTGCCCTACGAGCGCGGCGACCTGCTCAACCGGATCCACGTGAGCGGCGAGGTCGAGTCGGTGGAGCACACCGGCGACGGGTCGCTCGTGCGCGGCCGCGTGCACGAGGGGCTGGCCGGCGAGCTCGAGCCCTACCTGGTGACGTCCGGCCGTTCCTGAGCGTGGTCCAGGGGGCATCGGCCCTTGTTTCCGGTGGTCGGCTTCGGGTAGCGAAGGACCGTGCCCGAAGCCACCATCACCCTGACGGTCGACGGGGAGCTGCGGACCGTCACCGTCGACACCCGGACCACCCTGCTCGACGCGCTGCGGGAGCGGCTCGGCGTCACCTCCCCCAAGAAGGGCTGCGACCACGGCCAGTGCGGCGCCTGCACGGTGCTGCTCGACGGCCGCCGCACCCTGAGCTGTCTCAAGCTGGCGGTCGCCGAGGACGGCGGCGAGGTGGTGACCGCAGCCGGGCTCGCCGACGGTGACGACCTGCA
>DASTGV010000101.1:0-4969 GCA_035718765.1 Nocardioidaceae bacterium | reverse complement strand
CCGCAGCGTGGACTCGTCGATCGGGAACCGCAGCTCCTTCTGCCGGGCGATGGCCGCTTGCACCAGACCCGCGAAGAGCGGGTGCGGGCGGGTGGGCCGCGAGCGCAGCTCGGGGTGCGCCTGGGTCGCCACGTAGTAGGGATGCACGTCGCGGGGCAGCTCGACGAACTCGACCAGGTTGTTGTCCGGCGAGGTCCCCGAGAACACCAGCCCGGCGGCCTCGAGCCGGTCCCGGTAGCGGTTGTTGACCTCGTAGCGGTGCCGGTGGCGCTCCTCGACCTTCGGCTCGCCGTAGGTCTCCCGGATCACCGAGCCCTCCTTGAGCTCGGCCGGGTAGAGCCCGAGCCGCATGGTGCCGCCCAGGTCGCCCGCGCCCTCGACGTACTGCTCCTGCTCGGCCATCGTGGCGATGACCGGCTCGGCGCAGCCGGGGTGGAACTCGGTCGAGTCGGCACCCTCGATGCCGGCCACGTGCCGGGCGTACTCGATGACCATGCACTGGAGGCCGAGGCAGAGCCCGAGCGTCGGGATGCCGTGGGTGCGGGCGTACTCCAGCGCGCCCACCTTGCCCTCGATCCCGCGGATCCCGAACCCGCCGGGCACGCAGATCGCGTCCACGTCGGCGAGGTGCCGGGCGGCGCCCTCCTTGGTCTGGCACTCGTCGGAGGGCACCCAGACCAGGGTGACCTTGGCATCGTGCGCGAACCCACCGGCCCGCAGCGCCTCCGCCACCGAGAGGTAGGCGTCCGGCAGGTCGACGTACTTGCCGACCAGCGCGACGGTCACCTCCTCGCTGGGGTGGTGCACGACGCGCAGCAGCTCGTCCCAGACGGTCCAGTCGACGTCGCGGAACGGCAGGTTGAGCCGGCGTACGACGTACGCGTCGAGGCCCTCGGAGTGCAGCACCTTCGGGATGTCGTAGATCGAGGGGGCGTCGCTGGCGTTGACCACGGCCTCGTTGTCCACGTCGCACATCAGCGAGATCTTGCGCTTCATCGACTCGGGGATCGGCCGGTCGGAGCGGCACACGATCGCGTCCGGCTGCAGACCGATCGAGCGCAGCGCGGCCACCGAGTGCTGGGTCGGCTTGGTCTTCAGCTCGCCCGACGGGCCGATGTAGGGCACCAGCGAGACGTGCAGGAAGAACACGTTGTCGCGGCCCACGTCGTGGCGGACCTGGCGGGCGGCCTCCAGGAACGGCAGCGACTCGATGTCACCGACCGTGCCGCCGATCTCGGTGATCACCACGTCGACGTCCGGGCCGGCCATCGCCCGGATCCGGTCCTTGATCTCGTTGGTGATGTGCGGGATGACCTGCACGGTGTCGCCCAGGTAGTCGCCGCGACGCTCCTTGGCGATGACCTGGGAGTAGACCTGCCCGGTCGTGACGTTCGCGATCCCGGCGAGGTCGGTGTCCAGGAACCGCTCGTAGTGCCCGATGTCGAGGTCGGTCTCGGCCCCGTCGTTGGTCACGAACACCTCGCCGTGCTGGAACGGGTTCATCGTCCCGGGGTCGACGTTGAGGTAGGGGTCCAGCTTCTGCATGGTCACCCGGAGCCCGCGGGACTTCAGCAGGCTGCCCAGGGACGAGGCGGTGAGGCCCTTGCCCAGGGAGGAGGCGACGCCTCCGGTGACGAAGACGTGCTTGGTCGAACCCGTTGATGAGAAGGGCGCTGCGGCCAAGTGAAACTCCCGTGGTCGGTCCCGGCTGGGGGTGGAGCGGGGCGGTCGGACGAAACGACCATCCACGGGGTTCTAGCCTACCAACGACCGGGCCCGGTCGGGAAAGCCGCGCCGAAGCCCGCGCCCGGATCCTACGCGTCGAGACCGACGCGGGTCACTCGGTGCCGCCCTGCGCCCCCGGCATCGCCCCGTCGGCGGCGTCCACGGCGCCGTACTGCCCGGTCCGGCCGGCGGCCTGACCGGCCAGCGCCATCACCGTCACGACCTGCCCGGCGGTCCGCCCGAGCGAGTCGACGGTGGAGACGTCCTTGGACGCGGTCACGTCGTCGCGCACGGCCTTGATCTGCCCGTCGGCGCGGGCGGACGCGACCGGCCCGGCGAGCACGACCCCGTCCGTGGCGCCGTCGACGGCGGTGACCAGGGTGTCGACGATGCTCGCCGCCCCCTGCTTCTGCTCGGAGCTGCCCTGCCCGGGGCCGGTGACGAACAGCACCAGGCCGCCGCGCCGGTCGAACTTCCCCTCGGTGGACATCAGGCTGGTGGTGCTCAGCCCGGCCAGGATGCTGGTGGCGGGCCCGTCGACCGGCAGGCCGCCGTTGTAGTCGGTGCCGATGGCGCGGGCGATGAGCATGCCGATCCGCTCGTACGGGCTCGCGTCCGGCGGGATCGACACGCCGGAGGCCCGGCCCTCGAGCTGGTTGCCGAGCTCGTCGACGAGCTGCTTGTTGCCCGCGTCGACGAGCTGGTCGCCGATCCGGACGGTGCCGCTCACGGTGCCGCCGGCGACCCCGATCAGGTTGGAGAGCGCGGCCACGTCGGACTGCTGCGCCGTGGGCAGCACCACCATGGTCACCGCGCGTCCCTGCAGGGAGTTCCCGAGCAGTCCCGGTGCGACCGTCTTGGCGAACTCGTCGGTGAACGAGTTGCCGCTCTTCAGCCCGTTGATCTGCTGCTCGAGCGACGTCTTCGTGGCCCGGTCGTTCTTCACCTGCTGGACCAGGGTGTTGTCGACCTCGCCCTTGAGCGGTCCGCCGCCGAGTGCGACGCCGATGGCGAGCGCCAGGAACACCGAGACGATCGAGACGATGTGGTAGCGGAAGTTGATCACGTGAAGAGTCCTTGGATCCAGTCGAGTACGTCGGACAGAGCGCCGCCGATCGACGACCACCACTGCTCACCCACGGGCGTGGCCGCGATCGCCACACCCAGCGCCACCAGCCCGGCGAGCAGCACCAGGACGAGGTGCCACAGCCGCACCCGCCCGGCGTACAGCTGGGGCACGCCCTTCGCGTCCACCAGCTTCGGCCCGACCCGCAGCCGGGTCAGGAACGTGCTGGCCAGCCCGGCCCGCTGCCGGTCGAGGAACTCGTCCAACGTGGCGTGGGTGCCGACCGCGATGATCAGGCTGGCGCCGCGCACGTCGGCGAGCAGCAGGGCGACGTCCTCGCTGGTGCCGGACGCGGAGAGGGTCTGGTGCCGGACGCCGAGGCGCTCGAGGCGGTCGCTGCCGATCGCGCGACCCGACCGGTCGGCGTGCAGCACCACCTCGCGGGAGCCGCGCAGCGCCTTGTCGGACACGGTGCTGCCGGAGTCTCCGGCCTGGCTGCCCTGCGCCAGCCCCTCCTCACCGACGACCACGATGTCGGGCCGGTGCCCGGCGGCCATCAGCGCGTCGGCGCCGGCGTCCACGCCGACCAGCACCGGCCGCTGCTCGCGGATGAACCGCCGCAGCCGCCGCAGGTCCTCGCGGTAGTCGTAGCCACGCACCACCACCACGACCGGTCGGCCCTCCAGGACCGTCCGGGTCTGCGGGACGCCCTGGCCGTGCAGCAGCAGCTCCTGCTCGCGGCGCAGGAACTCGGTGGTGTTGTGCGTGAAGCTCTGCAGCTGGGTGGACAGCCCGCTGCGGGCGTCCTCCATCAGCTGGCCGACCTCCTCCGCGGTCAGCTCGTGCCCGGTGAGCACGGTCTCCTCGCCGACGAGCACCGCGCCGTCGTGCACCCGGACCGTGCTGCCGTCCCGCAGGGTGGTGAACACCTCCTGCCCGACGTCGTCGATCATCACCACGCCCGAGCGGGCCAGCAGCTCGGGGCCGAGGTTCGGGTACCGGCCGGAGATGAACGGCACGGCGTTGACGACGGCGACCACGCCGGCGTCGACGAGCGACTGGGCGGTCGCCCGGTCGAGGTCCAGGTGGTCGACCACGGCGACGTCCCCGGGCTTGAGACGGCGCACCAGCGAGGTGGTCCGACGGTCCATGCGGACGGTGCCAGTCACTCCGGGCAGGCCTGTGACGGCGGGTTGGCGGGAGTGGAATCTCATGGCGCCAACATCCTGACACGCAGCGGCAACAGATCCGCGCAGGTTCCCGGGTGTGTGACGGACTCGTCCCGGAACGGTGCAGTTGGTCCGAAATTCACCCGGTGGAGCGGGCGTCCTGCGCGGCCGCCAGCAGCTCCTGCGCGTGAGCCAGCGCGGTCTCGGAGTCCTCGAGGCCTGCCAGCATCCGCGACAGCTCCCGGACCCGGCCGGCGTCGTCGAGCACGGTGAGCCCCGAGGACGTCACGGTGCCGTCGTCGCTCTTGACGACCACCACGTGCCGGTCGGCGAAGGCCGCGACCTGCGGCAGGTGGGTGACCACCAGCACCTGCGCGTGCCGGGCCAGCGCGGCGAGCCGCCGGCCGACCTCGACGGCCGCCTTGCCGCCCACGCCGGCGTCGACCTCGTCGAAGACGAAGGTCGGCACCGGGTTGGTCGCCGCGAGCGCCACCTCGACCGCCAGCATCACCCGGGAGAGCTCGCCGCCTGAGGCGCCCTTGCCGAGCGGGCGCGCCTCGGCACCCCGGTTGGCGGCCAGCAGCAGCTCCACGTCGTCGACCCCGGTCGGACCGAACCGGAGGGTCCGGCCCCCGACGGGAAGTCCGTGCTCGTCGTCTGCCTGGGTCACCGCGACCGTCACCGTCGCGTGCGGCATGGCCAGCGCCGTCAGCTCACCGGTGACCACCGACCCGAGCCGGGTCGCGGCCTTCGCCCGGGCGGCGGACAGGTCGGCCGCGAGCGTCCCGAGCTCGCCGCGGAGCCGGTCGCGCTCGGCGGTGAGCTGCTCGATCCGCTCGTCGGTGCCGTCCAGGTCCAGCAGCCGGCCGGCCGACCGCTCGGACCAGGCCAGCACGTCGTCGATGGTGTCGCCGTACTTGCGGGTCAGTGCGGTGAGCGCGGCCCGGCGCTCGGAGACGGCGGCCAGCCGGGCCGGGTCGGTGTCCAGCCCGGAGGCGTACGACGCCAC
>DASTGV010000100.1:0-11560 GCA_035718765.1 Nocardioidaceae bacterium | reverse complement strand
CCGTGCACCAGCGGGATGATCGCGTCGGCCTTCGACTCGTTGTCCTTGATCGCGTCGAACGCGCCGTCGTTGAAGATCGGGCAGTTCTGGTAGATCTCCACGAACGCCGTACCCCGGTGGGCCGCGGCCGCGGACAGCACGTGGGTGAGGTGCTTGCGGTCGGAGTCGATCGTGCGGGCCACGAACGTGCCCTCGGCGCCGAGCGCCAGGGAGACCGGGTTGAACGGGTTGTCCAGCGAGCCCATCGGCGTGGACTTGGTGACCTTGCCGGGCTCGGAGGTGGGGGAGTACTGCCCCTTGGTCAGGCCGTAGATCCGGTTGTTGAACAGCAGGATCTTGAGGTTCACGTTGCGGCGCAGCGAGTGGATCAGGTGGTTGCCGCCGATGGACAGCGCGTCGCCGTCGCCGGTGACGACCCACACCGACAGGTCCTTGCGCGAGGTCGCCAGCCCGGTCGCGATCGCCGGCGCCCGGCCGTGGATCGAGTGCATGCCGTAGGTGTCGAGGTAGTAGGGGAACCGCGACGAGCAGCCGATGCCGGAGACGAACACGATGTTCTCGCGCTTGAGGCCGAGCTCGGGCAGGAAGCCCTGGACGGCGGCGAGCACGGCGTAGTCGCCGCAGCCGGGGCACCAGCGGACCTCCTGGTCGGAGGTGAACTCCTTGCGGTTCTGCGGGGCGTCGGCGGCGGGGACGTCGCGCAGACCGGGGAAGGGGAGCTCGGTGCTGGTCATCGGACGACCTCCTGGGTGGTCTCGACGGTGGGTTCGGCGGTCGGGTCGGTCGCGCCGATCAGGTCGGTGATCGCGTCGGCGAGCTCGGCCGCGCGCAGCGGCAGGCCGCGCACGTGGTTGTAGCCGACGACGTCGACGAGGTACCGGGCCCGCAGCAGCATGGACAGCTGGCCGAGGTTCATCTCCGGCACCATCACCGCGTCGTACCGCTTGAGCACGTCCCCGAGGTCGGACGGGAACGGGTTGAGGTAGCGCAGGTGCGCCTGGGCCACCTCGAGGCCGGTCTCCCGGACCTGGCGGCAGGCGGCACCGATCGGCCCGTACGTCGACCCCCAGCCGAGCACGAGCACCTTGGCCCGGCCCGACGGGTCGTCGACCTCGATGGCCGGGAGGTCCTGCGCGATCCGCTCCACCTTGGCGGCGCGGGTGCGCACCATGAAGTCGTGGTTGGTGGGGTCGTAGGAGATGTTCCCGTGCCCCTCGCCCTTCTCCAGGCCGCCGATGCGGTGCTCGAGGCCCGGGGTGCCCGGGACCGCCCACGGCCGCGCGAGCGTCGCCTCGTCGCGCAGGTAGGGCCAGAACTCCGCCTGGCCCTTGGCGTCGGTGTGGTTGGGCTCGGTCGCGAACTTCGGGTCGATCGTCGGCAGCGCGGAGACGTCCGGGATCTGCCACGGCTCCGAGCCGTTGGCGAGGTAGCCGTCGGAGAGCAGCATCACCGGGGTGCGGTAGGTGATGGCGATCCGGGCGGCCTCGAGGGCCGCGTCGAAGCAGTCGGCCGGCGACTGGGGCGCCACGATCGGCACCGGCGCCTCCCCGTTGCGCCCGAACATCGCCTGCAGCAGGTCGGCCTGCTCGGTCTTGGTGGGCAGCCCGGTGGACGGGCCGCCGCGCTGCACGTCGACCACCAGCAGCGGCAGCTCCATCATCACGCCGAGCCCGATCGTCTCGGACTTCAGCGCGATGCCCGGCCCGGACGTGGTGGTGACCCCCAGGGCGCCCCCGAACGCGGCACCGAGCGCGGCGCCGATGCCGGCGATCTCGTCCTCGGCCTGGAAGGTGGTGACGCCGAACCGCTTGTGCTTGCTCAGCTCGTGGAGGATGTCGGAGGCCGGGGTGATCGGGTAGGAGCCCAGGAACAGCGGCAGCCCGGACTGGGTGGAGCCGGCGATCAGGCCGTAGGCCAGGGCCAGGTTGCCGGTGATGTTGCGGTAGGTGCCCGCGAGCATCGGGGCCGGCTTGATCTCGTACTGGACGACGAAGGCCTCGGTGGTCTCGCCGAAGTTCCAGCCCGCCTTGAACGCGGTGACGTTGGCGTCGCGGATGTCCGGCGCCTTGGCGAAGCGGCGCTCCAGGAACGCGATGGTCGACTCGATGGGCCGGCCGTACATCCAGGACAGCATGCCGAGCGCGAACATGTTCTTCGCGCGGCTGGCGTCCTTGCGGGACAGCCCGAACTCCTTGACCGCCTCGACCGTCATGTCCGTGAGCTCGAACGCGTGCACGTCGTACTCGGAGAGGGAGCCGTTCTCGAGCGGGTTCTCGGCGTACGCCGCCTTGCTCAGGTTGCGCGCGGTGAAGTCGTGGGAGTCGACGATGATCGTCGCCCCCTTCTTGATGTCCGCCAGGTTGGCCTTCAGGGCGGCCGGGTTCATCGCCACGAGCACGTCGGGGGAGTCGCCGGGCGTCAGGATGTCGTGGTCCGCGAAGTGCACCTGGAACGACGAGACGCCCGGGAGGGTGCCCTGGGGCGCCCGGATCTCCGCCGGGAAGTTCGGGAGGGTGGAGAGGTCGTTGCCGAAGGACGCGGTCTCCTGGGTGAAGCGGTCGCCGGTGAGCTGCATGCCGTCGCCGGAGTCGCCGGCGAAGCGGATGATCACGCGGTCGAGCTGCTTGACCTGCTTGGTCACGCTGTGTCGCCTTCTTTCCGCCGGGGGCGCGCCTGACACACCCCCTGATAGGCCTCATTGGTCAGGGTGCCCTTACCTGTCCACTCTACGACCGCCCTGGTGGACAAACCGGTCGTCGTCCGGATGCCGGTGGGGCGCCTGGTGTGAGCCGTGACACGCCGGCGTCCTCTGAGTGAGATGAGTCGATTGAACAAGGTAAATCGACTAACCTACGTGACTTAGTACGTCGCTCACCCCGAGAGAGCGACCGGAACAGAGACGAGTCACACCATGAACCTCAAGTGGAAAGCCGCGATCGCCGGCACCGTCGTGGGCGCGCTGGCCCTGGCCGGGTGCGGCGGCGGCAGCTCCGCGTCCGACGGCAAGGACACCGTGAACCTGGTCGGCTTCTCGATCCTCGAGCAGGCCAACAAGCAGGTGATCGCCGACTGGAACAAGACCTCCGACGGCAAGGGTGTCGACTTCCAGCAGTCGTACGGCGCGTCCGGCGACCAGGCCCGCGCGGTGATCGGTGGCCAGAAGGCCGACATCGTGCACCTGTCGCTCGAGCCCGACGTGCAGAAGCTGGTCGACGAGAAGCTCGTCGCCAGCGACTGGAAGTCGACCCCGACCAAGGGCATCCTCACCCAGTCCGTCGTGGTGATCGTGGTCCGCAAGGGCAACCCGAAGCACATCGAGAGCTGGGACGACCTGGTCAAGCCCGGCGTCAAGATCATCACCCCGAACCCGGCGTCCTCCGGCTCCGCGAAGTGGAACATCCTCGCGGCCTACGGCCACGTGCTGGCCGACGGCGGCTCCGCGAGCGACGCACAGGCCTACCTGACCAAGTTCTTCGGCAACGTCGCCGCCCTTCCGGGCAGCGGCCGGGACGCCACCACGGCGTTCCAGAGCGGCCAGGGGGACGTGCTGCTGTCCTACGAGAACGAGGCCATCCTGGCCCGCCAGAGCGGTGCGGACTTCGACTACGTCGTGCCGCCGGAGACGCTGCTCATCCAGAACCCGGGTGCGGTCACCACCGACGCCGGGCCGAAGGCGAAGAAGTTCCTCGACTACCTCACCGGCAAGGAGGCCCAGACCGACTACGCCGAGGAGGGCTTCCGCCCGCTGGACGACAGCATCAAGGTCGAGGTCAAGGGCGCCAACGACCCGTCGAACCCGTTCCCGGCGCCGGCCAAGAAGCTGCTGACCATCGACAGCGACTTCGGCGGCTGGGCGCAGGCGAACACCAAGTTCTTCGACGAGAACAACGGGATCGTCACGAAGATCCAGAAGGAAACGGGCAAGGAGTCGTGACCCGTCGTTCCCTGGTGCGGGGGGACGGCTCATGACCACCTCCACGGTCCCGGCCCGCACGGCGCGCAGGCGCCGTGCGGGCGGCACCGGATCACTGTCCGGTCCGACCGGGCTCGGCCTCGGCGTGGCCGTGCTCTGGTTCAGCCTGCTCGTGCTGATCCCGCTCGGCCTGGTCGTCACCACGGCCTTCTCCGACGGGTTCGCCGGCTTCTGGGACACCATCACGAGCCCCCAGACCCTGTCGGCGGTCGAGCTGACCGTCGTGCAGTCCGTGCTCGTCACCCTGCTCAACGTCGTCATGGGCACGGTCATCGCCTGGGTGCTGGTCCGCGACCGGTTCCCCGGCAAGGCGGTCCTCGACGTCGTCATCGACATCCCGTTCGCGCTGCCGACGATCGTCGCCGGTCTGGTGCTGCTGGCGCTGTACGGCCCGCAGAGCCCGATCGGCGTGAACGTCGCGAACACCCGGTCGTCGGTGTTCCTGGCGCTCGCGTTCGTGACGCTGCCGTTCATCGTGCGGACGGTGCAGCCGGTGCTCGAGGAGCTCGAGGCGGACGTCGAGGAGGCGGCGGCCTCGCTGGGCGCCGGCCGGCTCACCACGTTCCGGCGGATCATCCTGCCGAGCCTGGTGCCGTCGATCGCGGCCGGTGCGGCGCTGTCGTTCGCCCGCGGCATCAGCGAGTACGGCTCGCTCGTGCTGCTGTCCGGCAACCTGCCGAACCGCACCGAGGTGGTCTCGGTGCGGGTGCTCACCTACATCGAGAACGGCGACCCGGCCGCGGCCGCCGCCGCCGCGACCCTGATGCTGGTCGTCGCGCTGGCCGTCATCGTCGCGCTCGACGTCATCCAGAGAAGGGTGGCCCGCCGTGGCTAGCGCCCGTCTCCGCGAGCCCGCCCCGGTGCGCTGGGGGCTGCGGCTGCTCGCGGTCGTCTACGTGTTCCTGCTGGTGCTGTGGCCGGTGTCGCTGGTCGTGAAGTACACCTTCGCCGACGGGCTGACCGCCCTGTCCACGGCGCTGACCGACCCCGACGTGACGCACGCCCTGTGGCTGACGGCCGAGGTCGCGCTGTCCGCGGTCCTCATCAACCTGGTGTTCGGCGTGTGGATCTCGATCCTGCTGGTCCGCTACGAGTTCCCGGGCAAACGGGCCCTGTCGGCGCTCATCGACCTGCCCCTGTCGGTGTCGCCGGTGGTGGTCGGTCTGGCGCTGGTGCTCGCCTACAACCCGCGCACCGGGCTGTTCGGCACCCACCTCGACGCCGCCGGCATCCAGGTCATCTTCGCCACGCCCGGGATGGTGCTGGCCACGGCGTTCGTGGCGCTGCCCCTGGTCATCCGCGAGGTCGTCCCGGTGCTCGCCGAGATCGGCGACGAGCAGGAGCAGGCGTCCCGCAGCCTCGGCGCCAACGCCGTGCAGACGTTCCGCCGGATCACCCTGCCCAGCATCAAGTGGGCCGTCGTGTACGGCGTCGTGCTCACCCTCGCGCGGTCGCTCGGTGAGTTCGGCGCCGTGAAGGTCGTGTCCGGCAACATCGTCCGGCAGACCCAGACGGCGACCCTGGTCGTGGAGTCGAAGTACCAGGGCTTCGACCAGGACACCGCCTACGCCACCGCCTTCCTCCTGGCCACCGCCTCGGTGATCTGCATCGTCGTGGTGAGCCTCCTGCGCCCCAAGGACGAGTCATGAGCATCGAGATCAACGGCGTCACCAAGAACTTCGGCGACTTCGTCGCCCTCCGGGACGTGTCGCTGGACATCCCGACCGGCCAGCTGACCGCGCTGCTCGGTCCCTCCGGCGGCGGCAAGTCCACGCTGCTGCGGATCATCGCCGGGCTGGAGTCCGCGGACTCCGGGACGGTCAGCATCGAGGGCAACGAGGCCACCCACCTGCCGCCCCAGAAGCGCAACGTCGGCTTCGTGTTCCAGCACTACGCCGCGTTCAAGCACATGAGCGTGGCCAAGAACGTCGCCTTCGGCCTGGAGATCCGCAAGCGGTCCAAGGCGGACACGAAGAAGCGGGTCGACGAGCTGCTCGAGCTCGTCCACCTGTCGCAGTTCTCGCACCGGCTGCCCTCGCAGCTCTCCGGCGGCCAGCGGCAGCGGATGGCGCTGGCCCGGGCGCTCGCGGTCGAGCCGACCGTGCTGCTGCTCGACGAGCCGTTCGGCGCGCTCGACGCGAAGGTCCGCAAGGAGCTGCGCGACTGGCTGCGCCGGCTGCACGACGAGGTGCACGTGACCACCGTGTTCGTCACCCACGACCAGGAGGAGGCCCTCGAGGTCGCCGACGAGATCGTGGTGATCAACGACGGCCGGATCGAGCAGGTCGGGTCGCCGGACCAGCTCTACGACGAGCCGGCCAACGACTTCGTGATGAGCTTCCTCGGCCCGGTCACCCACCTCGACGGGCGGCTGAACCGGCCGCACGACATCGACGTGTTCACCTCCGACAAGGCCGGTGCCGTCGCCGGCGAGGTCGTCCGGCTGCTGCGGGTCGGCTTCGAGACCCGGCTGACGGTGCGACCGGTGTCCTCGATCGGGGGCTCGCAGGCCGGTGAGGTCGCCGCCCCGGGCGAGGAGGACGAGGTGACCGTCGTACTCACCCGGTCGCACGCCCGTGAGCTGAGCCTCGACGTCGGCAGCAAGGTCTGGCTGGCCCCCAACCCCGGCGCCACCACCGTCTGACCCACCCGGGTCGGCGTCAGGAGCGGTAGACCACGACCTTGTCGCCGGTGTGCACCTGGTCGAAGAGGGACGCCAGGGCGGAGTAGTCGCGGACGTTCACGCAGCCGTGGGAGGCGCCGGCGTAGCCCCGGGCGGCGAAGTCGCTCGAGTAGTGCACGGCCTGGCCGCGGCTGAAGAACATCGAGAACGGCATCGCCGAGCCGTACAGGTCCGAGACGTGGTTCCGGTCCTTCCAGTAGACCGAGAACAGGCCCTCGCGGGTGGGGGTGTACTCCGCGCCGAACCGGACGTCGAGGGTCATCCGCACCTTGCCGTCGACCACCCAGCGCAGGCTGCTGCTGGTCTTGTCGATGCACAGCGCCCGGCCGGTGCGGCAGCGGCTGTCGAGCGGTCGGCCGTCGGCCGGGTCGGGCTTCCTGTTCGCGAGCTCGGCGGCGGTCGGGTCGCTGGTCATGCCGACGAGCAGGTCGAGGGTGCGCCGGTCGACCTTGCCGGTGACCGGGACGTGCCGCTTGGCCTGGAACCCCTTCACGGCCGCGACGGTGCGGTCGCCGTAGTGGTCGCTGACGTCGCCGAAGAACCACGCGATCTGGCGCAGCCGCGCCTGGATCTTCCGGACGCTGGGGCCCTCGTCGCCGCGCTCGAACAGCGCCGGACCGGCCCGGTTGAACATCTCGTCCTGGGACGGCATCCGGGTCATCCGCACCAGCCGTCGCCAGGTGGCCGGGTCGACGGTGCCGGTGGCGGCCAGGCCGCGCTTGCGCTGGAAGCCCTTGACGCCCTGCGTGGTGACGGCGGTGTAGCGGCCGGTCATCGGCGGGGTGTACCAGGCCAGCTGGGACAGCCGGCCCTGGAGCTCGCGCACCTTGACGCCGGTGTCGCCCGGCTGCAGGACCGGCTCGGGCGCGGGCTTCGGGGCCACCGTGGGCGTCGGCGCGGTGCTGACCCGCGGGCGGCTGGTCTGGGTGCCCAGGACGGTGGGGCTGGCCGCCACCGGTGACGGGGCCGCCCGGTCGCGGAACGCCGCGTCGGTCGACGTACTCACGGCGAAGACGGCGTACGCCGCGCCACCGGCCGTCGCGAGTGCGACCAGGCCGGCCGTCACGGTTGCCAACCTGCGGACCATGCTCATGGGTCTCCCCCTGTCGTGCGGCGCCCTGTACGCCTTCGCCAGGTAGACGCCGTGGGTGCGGCGGAGGTTGCACCCGCACCGGGCACCGTATCGCCGGTGGCGCGCGGGGGACGGGAGGTACGCCGCCCGGCGAGCCGTTTTGACCCGGTCCCGACAGGTCCTTACTGTAGTGAGTCAGTTGTCTTAGGGGTATCCGCTGGGAGGCGCGCATGACGGTCGATCCGAGTCGGGTGCTCGTGGTGGGGGGTGGCGCCGGCGGCGTCGCGACGGTGGCCGCGCTGCTGCGTCGGGCCGCGGACGGGCTGGCCCCGGTGGAGGTGACGCTGGTCGAGCGGTCGCCCGAGGCCGGGCCCGGCCTCGCCTACGGCACCCGCGACCCGCACCACCTGCTCAACAACTACGCCGGCCGGATGAGCGCGCTCGCCGACGACCCGTCGCACCTGGTCCGCTGGTGCCGGGCGCAGGGGCTCGACGTGACGCCGGAGACCTTCGTGTCGCGGGAGACCTACGGCCGCTACCTGGGCGACCTCGTCGACGGGCTGGAGGCGCCGGCGGGGTCCCGGTTCACGCTGCTGCGGGACGAGGTCGTGGACGTCACCGACGCCGGCTCCGACTACCTCGTCACCACCGCCGCCGGCACCGTGCTGACCGCGGACGTGGTCGTCCTCGCGCTCGGCAACCCGCCGCCACGCCGGCCGCGCGGCCTGGCGGTCGACCCGGCGCGGTTCGCGGTCGACCCGTGGGACCCGGCACTGCTGGAGCGGGTCGGCCCGCACGACCGCGTCCTGCTCGTCGGCACCGGCCTCACCACCGTCGACGTGGCCGCGCAGCTCGCCTCCGCCCGGCCCGACGTCACCGTCACCGCCACCTCGCGGCACGGCCTGCTGCCGCTGCACCACGTGGTGGCGGCGCCCGGCCCGGCACCGGTGTTCGACGCCGACGTGGTGACCCTGCGGGAGGCCCTCGCCGAGGTGCGTCGCTGCCTGGCCGCCGGCGCCGACTGGCGCTGCGTCGTGGAGTCGGTGAAGGCGGTCGCCAACGAGCTGTGGACCGGCTTCTCGCTCGAGGACAAGGAGCGGTTCACCCGGCACGTCGCCCGGCGCTGGGAGATCGCCCGGCACCGGATGGCCCCCGCGATGGCCGAGATCATCGACGACCTCCTGGCCACGGGACGGCTGACCGTGGTCCCCACCGCGCAGGTGGACCCCGCGTCGTACGACCTGGTCGTGAACTGCACCGGCCCGGCCCCGGTCAGCTCGACCGGCTGGAACGTGCTGGTCGACAACCTCGCCGTCAAGGGCATGCTGTGGCCCGGCCCGTTCGGGCTCGGCGTCGACGTCGACGCCGACGGCGCGCTGGTCGACGCGGACGGGCTGGCCTCGCGCGGCCTGTACGCCGTCGGCGCGGCCCGCCGCGGCGTCGAGTGGGAGGTGGCGGCCGTCCCGGACATCCGGCGGCAGGCCGCCCGGCTCGCCGAGCACCTCGCCACCGCGTACGTCGACCCGGTGACCGAGCTCGTCGGCTGACCCAGTTCGGTAGCCAACCCCCGCAGGGGTTGCGACACCGGGCACGACGTGCTGCACGCCGACGACGCTCGCAACGGCCGCGCCCGGCGCCGCAGCCCCTAGAGTGAGGCCGTGCCCGGGAACCACGGCTACTACGCGGACTACCTGCCGCTGGTCACGATCGTCGTGGTCGGCGTGCTGCTGGTGGGCGCGATGTTCGCCGGCAACCGGCTGCTGCGCCCGTCGCACGCCACGCCCGAGAAGCTGCTGACCTACGAGTGCGGCGTCGACCCGGTCGGCGAGGGGTGGGCCCAGACCCACGTCCGCTACTACGTGTACGCCTACCTGTACGTGATCTTCGCCGTGGACGCGGTGTTCCTGTTCCCGTGGGCGACCGTGTTCGCGGCGCTCGGCTGGGTGAGCGTCGGCGAGATGGGCGTGTTCATCGGGTTCCTCGCGGTCGGGCTCGTCTACGCGTGGCGGCAGGGGGTGCTGACATGGACCTGACCCCCGCCACCCGGGAGACCACCGACCTCGGGATGCCGAGCATCGGGCCGCTGCAGAAGGTGGCGCCCAAGCCGGCGCGCTACCTGCTCAACTGGGGCCGGAAGTACTCCCTGTGGGTGTTCAACTTCGGCCTGGCCTGCTGCGCGATCGAGTTCATCGCCACGTCGATGGCCCGCCACGACTTCATCCGGCTCGGCGTGATCCCGTTCGCACCCGGCCCGCGGCAGGCCGACCTGATGGTGGTCTCCGGCACGGTCACGGACAAGATGGCGCCGGCCATCCGGCGGCTCTACGAGCAGATGCCCGAGCCGAAGTACGTCATCTCCTTCGGCTCCTGCTCCAACTCCGGCGGCCCGTACTGGGACTCCTACTGCGTGACCAAGGGCGTCGACCAGATCATCCCCGTCGACGTGTACGTCCCCGGCTGCCCGCCCCGACCCGAGGCGCTGCTCCAGGGCATCCTCAAGCTGCAGGAGAAGATCGACGGCGAGTCGCTGCCCGACCGGTACCGCTCCGAGGACGCCGCGTCCGTGCAACGGGGGCTGGTGCTGCCGTGACCCGGTCGGTCGAGCTGTGGCCCGGGCGGGTCAGGGCGGCGTTCGGGGAGCGGTTCGGGGAGACCGCGACCCTCGACGAGGGGTTCGGTCCCCTCACCGTGGACGTGCCCGCGGACCGCTGGGTCGAGGCGGTCTCGCTGGCGCGGGACGGGCTGGACTGCACCTTCTTCGACTGGCTGTCGGCGGTCGACGAGCTCGAGGACGGCTTCCGGGTCGTGTGCCATCTCGCCGACCACCGTCCGGGCGGCGTGGAGCACCTGCTCCTCCGCACCCTCGTGCCGCGCGCGGAGCCGGTGCTCGACTCGCTCGCGGACGTGTTCGCCGGGGCGCGCTGGCACGAGCGGGAGACCCACGAGATGTTCGGCGTCGGGTTCCGGCACGGCGGTGTGGTCGTGGAGCTGGAGAAGCTGCTGCTCCCCGAGGAGTTCGAGGGTCACCCGCTGCGCAAGGAGTTCGTGCTCGCCTCGCGGGTGGCCAAGCCCTGGCCCGGTGCGAAGGAGCCCGGCGAGTCCGACCACGCCCCGGCGGCGACCACCTCGCGGCGCCGGGCCCGCCCGCCCGGCGTACCCACCCCCGACGAGTGGGGCCCCCGCCCCCCAGCCGACCCGTCGGCGGAGGGAGGCGACGATGCCTGAGGTCGTGGCGGTGCTGCTGCGCGTGGTCGTCGTGCTCGCGGCGTTCCTGCTGGTGCCGCTGCTCGTGGGGCAGGTCGAGCACAAGGCGATGGCGCACATGCAGAGCCGGGTCGGCCCGATGTACGCCGGGATGTTCCACGGCTGGGCCCAGCTCGTCGCCGACGGTGTGAAGTTCGTGCAGAAGGAGGACGTCGTCCCCGCGGCCGCGGACCGGACGGTGTTCAAGCTGGCGCCCGCGGTCGCGCTGCTGCCGTACCTCGTCGCCCTGCTGGTCGTGCCGCTCGGCCCCGGCCTCGTCGGGCAGGACCTCGACGTCGGGCTGTTCTTCGTGCTCGCCGTGATGGGGGCGGGCGTCATCGGCACGCTCATGGGCGGCTGGTCGAGCGCCAACAAGTACAGCCTGCTCGGCGGCATCCGGGTGGCCGCCCAGCTGATGGCCTACGAGCTGCCGTTCGTGCTCGCCGCCGCCTCCGTCGCGATGGCCGCCGGCACCCTCTCGCTGACCGGGATCGTCGAGGCGTGGCACCCGTGGTGGCTGCTGTGGCAGGGGATCGCGCTGGTGGTGTTCTTCGTGTCTGGCCTCGCCGAGCTGCAGCGGCCGCCGTTC
>DASTGV010000099.1:0-4543 GCA_035718765.1 Nocardioidaceae bacterium | reverse complement strand
GCCGCCACCCAGAGGGCCTCGCCGACCGCGAAGATCGCCACGGCGACCACGACGATGTCGATGCCGTCGACGAGCAGGGGCAGCCCGAACGTGAGCCGCTGCTGGCCGGTCACCGGGTCGGCTCCGACCAGGCCGATGGTCAGGCCGAGGCCGAGCGCGCAGAAGCCGCGCAGCCGGGACGTGCCGAGCACGGCGGTGACGGCGAGCAGGGAGAGCACCATGATCGCGAAGTAGCTCGGGTTGCCGAGGCTGACCGCGAACTTCACGACGACCGGCGCGAAGACCACCAGGAGCACGGTCCCGATGGTGCCGGCGATGAACGACCCGATCGCGGCCGTGGCCAGCGCCTGCGCGGCCCGTCCGGCCTTGGCCATCTTGTGCCCCTCGATGGCGGTCACCACCGACGAGGACTCGCCGGGCGTGTTCAGCAGGATCGAGGTGGTCGACCCGCCGTACATGCCGCCGTAGTAGATGCCGGCGAACATGATGAACGCGCTCGCGGGCTCCAGGGCGAAGGTGACCGGCAGCAGCAGCGCGACGGTCATGGCCGGGCCGAGCCCGGGCAGGACACCGACCGCCGTGCCGAGCAGCACGCCGACCAGCGCGTAGAGCAGGTTCGCGGGCGTCGCGGCGGTGGCGAACCCGTCGAGCAGGGAGGACCAGACGTCCATGTCAGAGGACTCCTTCCAGCACACCGGCCGGCAGCAGCACGCCGAGGCCGAGGTAGAAGCCGTAGAAGGTCGCCAGCGAGAGCGCGAGCGAGATGACGGCGTCCCGGACCGGGTGCCGGCTTCCGAGCGCCCACGAGGAGCCCCAGAAGAGCAGCGCGCCGGAGATCACCCAGCCCAGCACGTCGATGAGCAGGACGTTGGCGACGAAGGTGCCGACGAGGGGGAGCACGACCCGCCACTCGGTCGGGGCGGTGAGGTCGACGTCCTCACCCTCCTCGGCCTCGCCGTGACCGCCGCGCAGCACGTTGACGGCCAGGCCGACCGCGCAGACGAGCAGCAGGCCGGCCACCAGGAAGGGGACGGTGCGGGGGCCGACCGGGTCGGCCTGGGAGTACGGCGCGTGGATGCCCGCCGCGTCGACGAGGACGACCACGCCGACCACCCCGAGCAGGAGGGCGACCCCCAGTTCGGAGCGGCCGGCCAGCCGGCCGCGTCGGCTCTGGGAACCGATGGCAGTCGACATCGTGATCAGGCCAGACCCAGCTCGCCGAGCGTGTCGGCGACCCGCTTGTCCTGCTCCTTGATGAAGGCGCCGAAGTCGTCACCGGTCGCGAACGCGTCGGCCCAGCTGTTCGCCTTCAGCGCGTCCTTCCACTCCTGCGTGTCGTGCATCTTCTGGAACGCGTCGATCAGCCGCTCGCGCTGCGCGTCGGAGATACCGGGAGGCGCCACGACGCCGCGCCAGTTGGTGAACACCAGGTCGATGCCCGCCTCCTTGAGCGTGGGGGCGTCGATGCCGTCGATGCGCTCGTCACCGCTGGTCGCCAGGACCCGGATGTCGCCGTTGGCGATCTGGTCCTTGAACTCACCCGCACCGGAGGTGGCGAAGTCGATCTTGTCGCCGAGCAGCGCGGGCAGCAGGTCGCCGCCCCCGTCGTAGGAGACGAACCGGACCTTCTTCGGGTCCACGCCCACGGCCTGCGCGAGCTGCATCGGGAGCAGGTGGTCGGGGCCACCCGGCGAGGAGCCGCCGCCGACGCTCAGCGAGCGGGGGTCGGCCTTCCAGGCCTTGACCAGGTCGTCGATCGTCTTGAACGGCGAGTCCTTCGGCACCATGACGGCGCCGTACTCCTCGATCAGCCGCACGATCGGGGTGGTCTGGGTGAGGGTGGCCTTCGACTTGTTCGTGTACGACGCGCCGACCACGCCGAGCCCCATGAGCATGGCGAGGTCGCCGTTGCCCTTCTCGTTCACGGTGCGCGCCAGGCCGACGGTGCCGCCGGCCCCCTCGAGGTTGAACACCTCCGTGCCGGTGGTGATGTCGCTGTCCTCCATCACCTTCGCCGCGGTGCGAGCGGTGATGTCGTAGCCGCCGCCGGGGGAGTTGGGGACCATGATCCGGAGGTCGGAGAGCGGCTTGCTGCTGTCGGCGGCGGCGTCGGTGGACGACTTGTCGGTGACGCCGCAGGCGGCCACGGAGGAGGTCGCGAGGGCGAGGCCGATCGCGGCGACCGTCGTGCGGAGGAGTCGGGTTCTGGGACGCATGGTGGTTCCTCTCGGTGCGTCTGGGTCTGGCTGGCTGCCAGAACCCTCGCGGCCGGCGTGACCGTCGTCACGATTGCGGTCTCAAAGGACGTTGTGGTCATTGTGGTCACGGGCACACGCGGGCCGGGTGGTGCCATCCTGTGGCGTGTGAAGCGGCACGAGATGACCCTGGCAGGGCAGTTCCTCCTGCTCCAGGTCCTGATCGTGCTGGCGGTCCTGGTGGCCGTCGGCGGCATCTCGATCGCCCAGTCGGCCCGCAGCTTCGAGCGCAGCGAGATCCGGCCCGCGCTGAGCGCGGCGGAGAACCTCGCCGGCATCCCGACCGTGCGGCAGCGCATCGCGGTCGCCAAGCCCTACGACCGGTCGGGGCTGGGCTCCGTCGCCGAGTCGGTGCGTACCGTCTCCGGCTCCACGTCGGTCTTCCTGGCCCGCACCGACCGCGTGGTCCTGGTGTCGTCGGACCCGACCCAGGTGGGGGACCGGTTCCAGCCGGGCGAGAGCAAGGTGCTCGCCGGCGCCGCCTGGACCGGCACGCAGGACGTCCACGGCCGCACGGTCGTCGTCGCCCAGGTGCCGGTCTACAACCTCGACGGCGACGTCGTGGGGGTCGCCGCCGTCGGGCGAGACGTGCCGTCGGTGTGGTCGCGGCTCGGTGAGGTGGTCCCCAACCTGCTGGTGTACCTCGGTGTGGCCAGCCTGCTCGGGCTCGGTGGCTCGCTGCTGCTGGCCCGCCGGGTGAAGAGGCAGACGCTCGGCATGGAGCCCACCGAGATCGCTGGTCTCGTGGAGCACCGGGAGGCGCTCGTGCACGGCGTCAAGGAGGGCGTGGTCGCGCTCGACCGGGAGAGCCGGGTGACGGTCGTCAACGACAGCGCCCGGGAGCTCCTGCAGCTGCCCGGCGACTGCGTGGGGCGGCGGCTCGACGACCTGGACCTCGACCCCCAGGTGGTCGAGGTGCTGAACGCCCGCCAGTCCGGACCGGACCGGCTGGTGCTGGTGGGGGACCGGGTGCTCGCCTTCAACCGCCGGCCGATGCGGTCGCACGGCTCGGTCATCGGCTCGGTCACGACGCTGCGCGACCGCACGGAGCTCTCCGCGCTGGAGCGTGAGCTCGGCAGCAGCCGAGCGACCAGCAACACGCTGCGCGCGCAGACCCACGAGTTCGCCAACCAGCTGCACACGATCTCCGGGCTGCTCCACCTCGAGGAGTACGACGAGGTGGTGCGCTTCGTCGACGGGGTCCGGATGAGCCGCACGGCGCTGTACGACGAGGTGACCTCACGGATCGCGGACGCCACGGTGGCGGCGCTGCTGATCGCCAAGGCGAGCCTGGCCAGCGAGCGGGGCGTGGAGCTGCGGCTGCTGCCCGAGTCGCACGTCGGCAAGGTCTACGGTGCGCTCTCGCGCGACCTCACCACGGTGGTGGGCAACCTGGTCGACAACGCGCTGGACGCGGCCACCTCGTCGCACGGGGAGAAGCCGCACGTGGAGGTGCTGCTCGTCGAGCGGGACGGCGACGTCGTCGTGACGGTGCGCGACAGCGGCCCCGGCGTGCCCGACTCCGAGGAGGTCTTCCGCCAGGGCTGGTCGACCAAGAGCACCCCCGAGGACACCGGCCGGGGCTTCGGCCTGGCGCTGACCCGGCTCGTCTGCCGGCGCCGTGGCGGCGACGTCACGGTCCGCAACGACGGTGGCGCCGTCTTCACCGCCACCCTGCCGACCTCCGCGCGCGACCGGCTCGAGGAGGTGCGGGCGTGATCGAGGTGCTGGTCGTCGACGACGACTTCATGGTGGCCCGGATCCACACCGGCTTCGTCGAGCGCACCCCGGGCTTCACGGTGACCGGCGTCGCGCACACCGGGGCGGAGGCGCTCGCCGCGGCGGAGCGGCTGCAGCCCGACCTGGTGCTCCTCGACGTGTACCTCCCGGACCTCTCCGGGCTGGACCTGCTCGGTGCCCTGCGCGAGGCGGCGCCGGAGGTCGACGTACTCGTCATCTCGGCGGCGCGCGAGGCCGACACCGTCCGTCGAGCCCTCCGGGGCGGCATCGTGCACTACCTCATGAAGCCGTTCTCCTACGACGACCTGCGGGTGCGGCTCGAGCACTACCAGCAGGCGTACGCCGCGATGGCCGGCGAGCAGACCGACCAGGCCGACGTCGACCGGGTCTTCAGCGTCACCCGGACGGACCGGCGGCTGCCGAAGGGGTTCAGCGCCGAGACCCTGCGGCTCGTCGAGGACACGCTGCGACGGGAGACCGCCGACGTCTCGGCGGCCGAGGCGGCCAGCCTGTTGGGGATCTCGCGGGTCAGCGCCCGGAGGTACCTC
>DASTGV010000098.1:0-3687 GCA_035718765.1 Nocardioidaceae bacterium | reverse complement strand
CGTGCGCATCGCGGTCGTGAAGCCGGTGCCCTCGGCGCCGATCATCCGGTCGCCGGGGATGCGGACCTTGTCGAAGTACACCTCGCGGGTGGGCGAGCCCTTGATGCCGAGCTTCTTCTCGGGCGCGCCGAACGAGACGCCCTCGTCGCCCTTCTCCACCACGAACGCGGAGATGCCGGCCGCCTTCTTGTCGGGGTCGGTGACCGCGAAGACGGTGTAGTACTCCGAGACGCCCGCGTTGGTGATCCAGCGCTTCACCCCGTCGACCACCCAGCCGTCGCCCTCGCGCACCGCGCGGGTCTTCATCGCCGCGGCGTCCGAGCCGGCGTCGGGCTCGGAGAGGCAGTAGGAGAACATCCCGGTGCCGGCGGCCACCGGCGAGAGGTACCTCTTCTTCAGCTCGTCGGAGCCGGCCAGGATGATCGGCATCGTGCCGAGCTTGTTCACCCCCGGGATCAGCGACGACGCGGCGCACGCGCGGGCGACCTCCTCGATCACGATGCAGGTCGCCAGGGCGTCGGCCCCGGCGCCGCCGTACTCCTCCGCGATGTGCGGGGCCGCGAAGTCGGCCGCGGCGAGGGCGTCGAAGGCCTGCTGCGGGAAGGCACCGGACGCGTCGGCCTCCGCGGCGTACGGCGCGACCTTCGCGTCGCACACGGCCCGGACGGCCTCACGGATGGCCTGGTGCTCCTCGGACAGGGCGTACAGGGGGAACTCGCTCATGGGCGCCAATGCTACTGCCGAGTAGCCGGCGCGTGGCCCACCGCGACGGTCGGGTGCGTCACGTCCGGAACCCGCGAGCACCTGGCTCGCGCACGTAGGGTCGGGGCATGGCACCGGCACCCTGGCTCGACCCGGAGACGATCCGCCTCCTCCTCGACGACACCCACACCTGGGCCGTCGTCGGCCTGTCCGGCAACCCGGACCGGACGGCCTACCGCATCGCACGGTTCCTGCAGGGCCACGGCAAGCGCATCGTGCCGGTCCACCCCAAGGCGCCGACCGTGCTGGGCGAGCAGGGCTACGCCACACTCGCCGACGTGCCGTTCGCCATCGACGTGGTCGACGTGTTCCGCCGCTCCGAGTCGGCGGGCGAGTTCGCGGACCAGGCGGTGGCCGTCGGCGCCCGGGGCGTGTGGTTCCAGCTGGGCGTGGTCGACGAGGACGCCTTCCGTCGTACGACGGACGCGGGCGTGCCCATGGTCATGGACACCTGTCCGGCCATCGAGTGGCCGCGTCTGGCGGCCGGCGCCTGATGGACTACCCGAGGACCCGCCGCGACGACACGGTGGAGACCCTGCACGGGCAGGAGGTCGCCGACCCCTACCGGTGGCTCGAGGACCCGGACTCCCCCGAGACCCGGGCCTGGGTGGCCGAGCAGAACCGGCTCTCCCGTGCCCATCTCGACGGCCTGCCCTCGCGCCCGTGGTTCGACGACACGATGACCCGGATCGTGCGGAGCCCGCGGGCGGGGACCCCCGACCGGGTCGGCAGCCGCTACGTGGTCAGCCGCAACGACGGGACGCAGCAGCAGGACCTCTGGTTCGTCGCGGACAGCCTCGAGGAGCTGGCGGCCGGCGGGCGGCTGCTGCTGGACCCGAACTCCTTCTCCGCCGACGGCACCTCGTCGCTGGCGGGCTACGACGTCAGCGAGGACGGCCGGTGGCTGGCCTACCAGGTCAGCGACGGCGGCAGCGACTGGACCTCGATCCGGCTGCGCGACCTGGAGGCCGGGCACGACGTGGACGACGTCGTGACCAAGGTGAAGTTCAGCGACGCCACCTGGCTGCCCGACGGCTCCTACCTGTACTCCTGGTACCCCACGGAGGGCACCGGCGTCGGCACCGAGGCCGCCGTGCTGCCGGGCGGCCAGGTGCGCCGGCACCGCGTCGGCGAGCGCCAGGCCGACGACGAGCTGCTCCTCGAGTTCCCGGAGGACCCGCGCATCGGCGCGAGCCCGAAGCTCGCCCACGACGGCCGCTGGCTGGCCATGCACATCCACGAGGGCACCTCCGAGAAGAACCGGCTGTGGTTCTACCCGGTCGGGACGCAGGGCGGCGCGAGCACCATCGGCGAGCCGCTGAAGGTCGTCGACGAGCCGACGGCCGGCTTCCACGTCGTCCGCTTCGAGGGCGACCAGGTCTACGTGCACACCGACCTGGACGCCGAACGCGGCCGCGTGGTGCGGCTCGACCTGACCTCCTTCCCGGACACCGGGCGCGTCGACCTGGTCGAGGTGGTGCCCGAGTCCGACGCCGCGATCGAGCAGGTGCGGGCCGTCGGCGACGAGCTGCTCGTGGTCCGCCTGGCCGACGCCCGGCCGCGGATCACCCGCCACGCGCTCGACGGCGGCGAGGTCGCCGTCGTCGACGTGGACGGCGGACAGGTCATGACCGTGCACGGCAAGGCCGGCGAGGACGAGGTCTTCCTCGGGCTCTCGTCGGTGACCCGGCAGCTCGCGTCGTACCGCCTCGACCTGACGACCGGGACGGTCGAGGAGGTCACCGGTCTCGAGCCGGCGGGCGAGGTGTGGACGCCTCCCGAGGTGGTGTCCGAGCGGCGCCGGGCCACCAGCCCGGACGGCACCGAGGTGCCGTACTTCCTCGTCCACCGGGCCGACGTCCCGCTCGACGCGCCGCGGCCCACCCTCCTGTGGGGGTACGGCGGCTTCAACGTCCCCGAGCTGGCCCGCTACCGGCCGGCCTACGCCGGCTGGCTGGCCGCCGGCGGCGTGCTCGTGATCGCGAACCTGCGCGGCGGCGGCGAGTTCGGCAGCGCCTGGCACGACGCCGGGCGTCTCGAGCGCAAGCAGAACGTCTTCGACGACTACCTGGCGGTGGCCGACCACCTGGTCGACAGCGGGGTCACGACCCACGACCGGCTCGCGTTGTACGGCGGCAGCAACGGCGGCCTGCTGGTCGGCGCGGCGATCACCCAGCGCCCGGACGTCGCGGCCGTCGCCCTCCCCAGCGTCGGGGTGATGGACATGCTCCGCTTCCACCTGTTCACGATCGGTGCGGCGTGGGTCTCCGACTACGGGTCACCGGAGGACCCGGAGATGTTCCCCGTCCTGCGGGCCTACTCGCCGCTGCACAACCTCCGCGACGGTACGGCGTACCCGGCGACCCTCGTGCTCACCGGCGACCACGACGACCGGGTCGTGCCGGCGCACAGCTTCAAGCTCACCGCCGCGCTGCAGCGGGTCCAGGGCGGCGACGCCCCGGTGCTGGCCCGGATCGAGACCTCGACGGGGCACAGCCTCGGCAAGCCGCTCACGGTGGTCGCGGCCGAGACCGCGGACCTGCTTGCTTTCGCGGCCGAGCACACCGGGCTCCGGCCGGAGCGGGGACCGGCCTAGAACCCGATCGAGCGACCGGCCTGGCTGCGGACCGCCTTGCCCTTCTCGTGGGCGCTGTCGCGCAACGACGCCTGGAAGGCGGTCATCTTGTCGCGCAGGCCCTCGTCGGAGGCCGCGAGGATCCGCACGGCCAGCAGACCGGCGTTGCGGGCGTTGCCGACGGCGACGGTCGCGACCGGCACACCGGCGGGCATCTGCACGATCGAGAGCAGCGAGTCCATCCCGTCGAGGTACTTCAGCGCCACCGGCACGCCGATCACCGGCAGCGGGGTGACCGCGGCGAGCATGCCCGGCAGGTGCGCCGCTCCCCCGGCGCCGGCGATGATCAC
>DASTGV010000097.1:0-18130 GCA_035718765.1 Nocardioidaceae bacterium | reverse complement strand
GCCTCGTCGATCGCCTCCTGGAAGCGGGGCGCCAGCGGGGACTTGGTGACGTGCTCGCCGTCGCGGGCGACGACCAGCGAGGGCAGGTCGCGCCAGGAGGTCACTTGGTACTCGGCCACGTGCGCGAGCCTAGGTCATGTCTCTCAAACCTGCCGCGGCCCCGCATCCCGACCGGCTGCGTTGTCGGCACTCGGCGCAGCACGCTGCGCTCTCGCACCTCCGCCTGGCCGGACCGGGCGCGGTGCCACGCCCGCCGACCGGCATCTTCTCGAGACAGGCCCTGACGGTCACAGGTGCTTGAGAGCCTCGCGTCTCGACAGGCCGGACAGCCGGTCCTCGTGCTCGGCCACGAACGCGCGCACCCAGTCCGGGTCGGCGCGGGCGCGCTGGCGCAGCGCCCAGCCGACCGCCTTGCGGATGAAGAACTCGCGCCCGTGCCGGCTGTCCTCCAGGTTGGCCTCCAGGGCGTGCCGCAGCAGGTCGACGTCGAGGTGGTCCGTGCGGTGCAGCTGGCAGATCACCGCGGTGCGCCGCAGCCACAGGTCGTCGTCGACGGCCCAGTCCCGCAGCACGGGGGTGAGCGCGGCGGGGTGCGCCACGAGCAGGTCACCGACGTTGTGGCTGGCCACCGGGTCGACGAGGTCCCACCAGGCGCCGGAGACCACCAGGTGCCGGTAGAGCGCGAGCGTGGCCGGGTCCTGGAAGGCGCGGTAGTGCCGGTGCCGGGTCAGCGCCAGCGCCGCGTAGCGCTCCTCGCGGTAGGTCGCGCCGTCCCACAGCTCGCGCACCGCCGACTCCCACGCGTCCCGGTCCGGCAGCCGGTGCTCGTCGTACGCCGCCCGGCACAAGGCGCGGAGCGGCACCGACGTCACGCCGCGGTAGGGCATCGCGGACTTCATGTAGGCCCGCATCGGCTCGGCGCGCTCGGGGTCGGCCGCCGCGGCGAGGCGTGCGCGCACCAGGCGCACGAGGTCGGAGACCGGATCGGGCATAGTGAGGACCGTAGTGGCGTTCAGCCACCACCCGAGACGAGAGAGGCGACCGATGACCGAGCCGGCGAGGTACGTGCACATCGTGGACGACGTGCCCGAGCTCGACGACCTCGAGCAGGGCCCGGTGCTGATCCACTCGCTCGACGGCTTCCTCGACGCCGGCAACGCCGCCGCGATCGCGACGCGGGCGCTGCTCGACCAGTCCGCGGGCCGGGTGGTGGCCAGCTTCGACATCGACGCGTTCTACGACTACCGCGCCCGCCGGCCGCCGATGACGTTCAGCGAGAGCCGCTACGAGGACTACGAGCCGCCGCGGCTGGTGGTGCGGCTGAACCACGACAGCCTCGGCACGCCGTACCTCCTGATGCACGGCCCGGAGCCGGACACGCACTGGGAGGCCTTCGCGCTGGCGGTCCGTGAGGTGGTCGAGAAGCTGCGGGTGCGGCTGACGGTCTCGATGGGTGCGGTCCCGATGGCGGTCCCGCACACCCGGCCGGTGATGCTCACCAACCACGCGACGCGCCCGGACCTGCTGCTGCACGAGAACATCTGGAAGGGCCAGATCCGGGTGCCGGCCAGCGCCCAGGCCCTGCTCGAGCTGCGGCTCGGCGGCTGGGGCCACCCGGCGATGGGGTTCGTCGCGCACATCCCGCACTACGTCGCACAGTTCGACTACCCGTCTGCGTCCGCGACGATGCTGGAGTCCGTCGAGGTGGTCACCGGGCTGCAGTGGGAGCTGGCCGACGTGGAGGCCGCCGGCGAGGCCAAGATGGTCGAGATCGCCGCGCAGATCGACGACTCCGACGAGGTGCGGGACGTTGTCCTCGGCCTCGAGCAGCAGTACGACGCGTTCCACCGCCCCGACGACGACGAGAGCCTGCCGCTCGCGGAGGAGCGCGACCTGCCCACGGGAGAGGAGCTCGGCGCCGAGTTCGAGCGGTTCCTCGCGGGCCTCGACCGGCCCAACGACCGACCCAACGACCGACCCAACGACGCAGGAGAGTAGCCGTTGCCCAGCTCCGCCGAGCTCGTCGAGCTCCTCGACCTGGAGACCATCGACCTCAACCTCTTCCGCGGGCGGCAGCCGGACACGATGCTCCAGCGTGTCTTCGGTGGCCAGGTGGCGGCCCAGGCCCTGGTCGCCGGCGCCCGCACCGTCGAACCGCCGCTGGGCGTGCACTCGCTGCACTCCTACTTCCTGCGTCCCGGTGACACCGCGGTGCCGATCGTCTACGACGTGGAGCGGATCCGCGACGGCCGGTCGTTCTCGACGCGCCGGGTCATGGCCCGCCAGCACGGCCGGCCGATCTACCTGATGACCGCGAGCTTCCAGAAGCCCGAGGACGGCTTCGACCACCAGGACGTGATGCCCGAGGTGCCCTCGCCGGCGGACTCGGTGGACATGCGCGAGGTGGTGCAGCGCCGCGCCCCCGACGGGGCGGAGGACTGGATGCGCGAGTGGGCCGCGCTGGAGATGCGCGCGGTCGGCGACTCCCGGCCGGGCGGCCGCCTCCCGAACGACGAGCACCCGGCCCAGGCGCGGCTGTGGATCCGGATCAACGGCCGGCTCGACGACGAGGTGCTCACGCACCGGGCCGCGTTCACCTACCTCAGCGACCTGACCCTGCTCGGGTCGTCGCTGGTCCCGCACGGCGTGCCGATCGGCAGCCCGAACGTGCAGGCCGCCTCGCTCGACCACAGCATCTGGTTCCACCGGCCGTTCCGCGCGGACGCGTGGATGCTCTACGACCAGGTCTCTCCGTCCGCGTCGGGTGCCCGCGGGCTGGCGTTCGGCCGGGTGTTCACCGAGGACGGCCGGCTGGTGGCCTCGGTCGCCCAGGAGGGGCTGATCCGGCCCCGCTGACTCCTCAGCCGCGGACCGGGAGCACCAGCCGGCTGGGGTAGGCCCTCGAGTGGTGCAGGGTGATGACGCCGCCGGCGCCGTCCGCGAGCTGCCGGGCCGTGGGGGCGAGGTGCGGGGTGTCGAACGCCTGCACGGTGACCCGCAGCCGGTGGCCCTTGCGCAGCACGGCGCCGGTGGGGAAGACCTCCACGTCGACCCGCATCACCTTCCCGGGCTGGACGGCGAGCTGCGCGGCCCTCGTGAACGGGTGCCAGGTCTGCAGCACCTCGCCGTCGCGGCGCACCACCTTCGAGCCGGTCACCGCCCGGTGGCTCAGCACCTGCCAACCTCCGGTGAGCCGGTCGACGGTCCCGTCCGGCGCCACGTCCTCGACGTGCACCGAGAGCATCCCGTCCCGGGCCGTCGTGGACGCGAACAGGCGGGCGTTCACCGGACCCATGACCCGGACCGGGCGGGTGAGGGGTCGCGTCTCGTAGGACGTGCCGGCCTGGTCGTTGAGCCGGTTGTCGGTCTCGCAGCCCGGGGTCGCGGCCAGCCCCGCGGTCCACTGCGAGGCGCTGCGTGTGCACAGACCCGCCACCGGCACCGGGTAGACCCGGTCGGCGCCCGGCGTCACGGTCCCGCGGGTCAGCCGGCCCGGGGTGCCCGGCGTCGCCGTCCCGCTCAGCCGGTAGGCCCGCGCGTGCACGCTGCCCGGCAGCCACCGCGGCGCGGTGCGCCAGTGGCCGCTGCCGATCTCGTAGTAGGTCACCGGCTTCACGTCCGTGGCGAGCCCCCGGTCCGACGTACCGCGCAGGTAGTGGTCGAACCACCGCAGCGACAGTGCGTCGAGCGACGGCACCCCGTCCGCCGGCAGGCCGGGGCCCGACGACGCCTGGAGGTGGGTCCAGGGTCCGACGAGCAGCCGGCTCGGGACGCCGTTGGCGTGCAGCCGCTGGTAGAGCATCGGCTCACCGCGCTGGAACAGGTCGTACTCGCCGCCGGTGACGAAGGTCGGGACCTTCACCTTGTCCACGACCGACAGCGGTGACCTGAGCCGGTAGAACGACCCGTCGTACGCCTGGTCGCCGCCCGCCACGGCGGTGCCGATGGTCGGCGCCTGGAAGGCCCCGGCCCCGCTCGCGTGCTGGAGCAGGGTGGCCAGGCCGCCGGCCGGGTCGGTCGCGGTGTACGCCGGCGGGACGAGGCCGGTCGCGGTCACCAGGCCGAGCCAGAACGGGATGAAGCCGCTGTCGATCTGGCCGCCGCTGGCGACGACGTCGCGGTACACGTCGCCGGCCGGGACGATCGGGAACATCGCCTTGAGCCCCGCCGGGTGCTGCGCGGCCGTGAAGAACTGGTTGATCGCGGCGTAGGAGATGCCCCAGAGCCCGACCTTGCCGTTGCTCCACGGGCGGCTGGCGGAGTGCGCCCACCGGACGAGCTCGGCGCCGTCCTTCTGCTCCCGGCTGCCGAACGAGTCCCAGGTGCCCTGCGACGACCCGGTGCCCCGCACGTCGGCCACCACCTGCACGTAGCCGTGCGAGACGAGGTAGTCGTTGCGGAAGCCGAGCTGCGGCGCGGACTTGTTGTACGGCGTCTGGGTGAGGATCACCGGGAACCGCCGCCGCACCGGGGAGCCGTCGGGGCGGGCCGGCCGGTAGACGTTGACGCGCAGCACGGTGCCGTCGGACATGGTGACCGGCACGTCCTCGGTGACCTGCACGCCGTACGTCGCGGGCCGCTCGTGCCACGAGGACGCAGAGGACGCGGCCTGCGCCGTGCCGTGCGGGACGACCGCGAGGAGGGCGCAGACGACGGACAGGGTGACGGTGCTCACGACGCGGCGCATACGCGTCCAACGAGCCGCGCCGGGTTCGGTTACTGGTCGGTCACCTCGCGGGCCGGAACCGGCCGAGCAGGTGCGGCTTGCCGTCCTTGGGCCGGGCGAGCGCGAACGCGTAGCCGTCGTCGCGACGGGCGGAGCCGAACAGCACCCGGCCGGGCAGCAGGACCGGCTTGCGGAACGAGACCTCGGTGGTCACCGCGTCCGGCAGCCGGCCGTCGAGCGCGGCGAGGCAGCGGGCCTTGCTCCACATGCCGTGCGCGATCTGCCGGGGGAACCCGAACGCCTTGGCGGTCAGCGCGTACAGGTGGATCGGGTTGTGGTCCCCGGAGACCGCGGCGTAGCGCCGCCCGAGGTCGCCGCCGAGCCGCCACGAGGTGCCGGTGGAGGCCGGCTGCTCGAGACCGTCGAGGGCGCTCGCCGGCGCCTCCCGGTCGCCACCGCCCAGCCGCAGGAAGGTGCTGGTCTCCTCCCAGACCGGCTCGCCGCCGGAGTGCACGGTGGTGAGCATGTCGAAGACCCGGCCCTTGGGGTGCGGCCGCAGGCCGGCGGGCCGGGCGGTCACCTGCAGGCGCTCGCTCGCGGAGATCGGCCGGTGCTGGGTGATGGAGTTCTCCAGGTGCACCGTGCCGACCGCCGGGAACGGGAACGACCCGTCGGTCATGATCGCCATGTGCAGGCCGAAGGCCAGCAGGTGCGGGTAGGTGACCGGGAGCGTCTCCTTGAGCGGGAAGCCGCACACCTCGGAGTACGCCGCGACGTGCGCCCGGTCGACGGGCACGTCGTGCCGGGTCAGCGCCAGGTCCGGGAGCGTGTCGCCGTGCTTGCGCACCCCCGGGACGAGGTTCACGCCCGGCAGCACCGGCAGCGCCGCCTTGAGCATCAGCGGCAGCGTCGAGGGGCTGCCCTCGACGACGCGGGGCTCGCTGGCCGGGGTGGCCATCAGGCGCCCAGCATCATCTGGCCGCACACCCGCACGACGTTGCCGTTGACGGCGGTCGAGGCGGGGTTGGCGTACCACGCGATGGTCTCGGCGACGTCGACCGGCAGCCCGCCCTGCGACAACGCGTTCAGCCGGCGGCCGACCTCGCGGGTCGCGAACGGCACGGCCGCGGTCATCTTGGTCTCGATGAACCCGGGCGCCACCGCGTTGATCGTGATGCCGTGGTCGAGCTCGTCGGCCAGGCTGTCGACGAACCCGATGACGCCGGCCTTGGACGCCGCGTAGTTCGTCTGGCCGACGTTGCCCGCGATGCCGGCGATCGACGCCACGCCGATGATCCGGCCGTTGTCGTTGACCAGCTTCTGCTTCAGCAGCTCGGCGGTGATCCGCTCCGGCGCGGTCAGGTTGACCGCGATGGCGGAGGCGAAGGTGTCGCGCTTCATGTTCATCAGCCGCTTGTCGCGGGTGATGCCGGCGTTGTGCACGACGACGTCCACGCCGCCGTACGTGTCCTTGACGAACTTCGCGATCCGCTGCGGCGCGTCCTTGGTGGTGATGTCCAGGGTGAGGTGGTCGCCGTCGAGCTCGCCGGTGACCGCCTGCAGCTCGCTCGCCGCCTGCGGTACGTCGATCCCGAGGATCCGCGCGCCGTCGCGGTGCAGCACCCGGGCGATCTGCTCGCCGATGCCGCGGCTCGCACCGGTGACGACCGCGACCTTGCCGGCCAGCGGCTTCGCCCAGTCCTGGACCTCCTCGGCCACGGCGGTCGCGCCATGGGCCCCGATCCGGACGACCTGGCCGGAGACGTAGGCCGACTTGGGGGAGAGCAGGAACGCCAGCGTCGAGGCGAGCGCACCGTCGGCGGCGGGGGCGACGTACACGAGCTGCACGGTGCCGCCGCGGCCGACCTCCTTGCCGAGGGACCGGGTGAAGCCCTCGAGGGCGCGCTGGGCGACCCGCTCCTCGGCCGAGTTCGTCGACTCGGGGGGTGTGCCGAGCACCACCACGCGCGGGCAGGTCTCGAGGCTGCGCAGCAGTGGGGTGAAGAACGCCTGGAGCTCGGCGAGCCGGTCCGAGGAGGTGATGCCGGTGGCGTCGAAGACCAGGCCCTTGTAGCGCTGGTCGGCGGGCGGGTTCTGCACCGAGGCGATGCCGAGCTCGTCGAGCGTGGTCACCAGGGCCTTGCCGAGCCGGCCGTCGCCGCCGACCCCGACGCTGCCGGTGACCAGCGGGGCGCCCTCGGTCCAGCGCTCGAGGCGGGTCGGGTTCGGGAGACCGAGGTTCTTGGCCAGCAGCTGTCCGACCGGGGTGTGGATCAGGGACTGGTAGCGGTCGCTCATCGGGGTTCGCTCTCCTTCTCGGGCCGGGTACGAAAACATGTAACCGGGTGTGACACTCCGGGTCCACACTTCGTGACGTGGGCCTCAGAGCGTTTGCATCTCGGGGCGTCCGGGTCAGACTGTACCCGGCAGTAATAAAGCCCACCCCGTGAGGAGCACGTGCCATGTCCTTAGGCCAGGCCACCACCCGCCGGGTCGCCGTCGTCGGCGGCAACCGGATCCCGTTCGCCCGCTCGAACACGGTCTACGCCACCGCGTCCAACCAGGACATGCTCACCGCGGCGATCGACGGGCTGGTCGCCCGCTACGGCCTGCAGGGCGAGCGGCTCGGCGAGGTCGTCGCCGGGGCGGTGCTCAAGCACGCGCGCGACTTCAACCTCACCCGGGAGGCGGTGCTGGGCTCGCGGCTGGCGCCGGAGACCCCCGCCTACGACATCCAGCAGGCCTGCGACACCGGCATCCAGGCGACGATCCAGGTGGCCAACAAGATCGCGCTCGGCCAGATCGAGGTCGGCATCGCGGGCGGCACCGACACCACCTCCGACGCCCCGATCGCGGTGAACGAGCGGCTCCGCAAGATCCTGCTCGAGGCCAACCGGGCCAAGACCCTCCAGGGCCGCCTGGGCGCGCTGACCAAGATCCGCCCGCAGCACCTCGCGCCGGCGATCCCGCAGAACAGCGAGCCCCGCACCGGCCTGTCCATGGGCGAGTCCGCGGCCCTCACCGCGCTGGAGTGGCAGATCGGTCGCGAGGAGCAGGACGAGCTCGCGGTCGCGTCGCACAAGAACCTCGCCGCGGCGTACGACCGCGGCTTCCTCGACGACCTGGTCACGCCGTTCCAGGGCCTCGAGCGCGACCAGAACCTCCGCGCCGACTCCTCGGTGGAGAAGCTCGCCACGCTGAAGCCGGTCTTCGGCAAGGGCCAGGCGGCCACCATGACCGCGGCGAACTCGACGCCGCTGACCGACGGCGCCTCGGCGGTGCTGCTCTGCTCGGAGGAGTACGCCGAGGAGCGCGGCTGGGACGTGCTGGCGTACTTCACGGCCTACGAGACCGCGGCGGTCGACTACGTGCACGGCGGCGAGGGCCTGCTGATGGCGCCGGCCTACGCGATGCCGCGGATGCTGGCGCGGGAGGGCCGCTCGCTGCAGGACTTCGACTTCTACGAGATCCACGAGGCGTTCGCCTCGCAGGTGCTCGCCACCCTCAAGGCCTGGGACGACCCGATCTTCTGCAAGGAGCGGCTCGGCCTCGACGCGCCCCTCGGCCAGATCGACCGGTCGAGGCTCAACGTCGCCGGCTCCTCGCTGGCGGCCGGCCACCCCTTCGCGGCCACCGGCGGGCGGATCGTCGCGACGCTCGCCAAGCTGCTGGCCGAGAAGGGCTCGGGCACCGGTGTCATCTCGATCTGCGCGGCCGGCGGGCAGGGCGTCACCGCGATCCTGGAGCGCTGAGGCTCACTCCGCCCCGAAGCGGCCCCGTGCCTCGTGCGGGATCAGCGGCTTCTCGCCGCGCGCCTTGAGCTGCTGCACCGCCCAGGAGTTGCCGTCGGGGTCGCTGAACCCGAAGAACGTGCCGCCGTCCCGCTCGTCGAAGACGGTTATCTCGCCGGCCTCGACGCCGCGGGCCAGCAGCTGCTCGCGGGCCGCGGCCGCGTCGGCCACGACCAGCTGGAGACCCTTCAGCGAGCCGGGCTCCATCTGGTTCTGCGAGGGCAGGTTGCCGATCACGATCGAGCAGCCCGACCCGGTCGGGGTCAGCTGCGCGACGTGCATGTGCTCGTTCTCGGTCTCGTGGTCGAGGGCGAAGCCGACCTGGTCGCGGTAGAACGCGATCGAGCGGGCCAGGTCGCTCACCGGGAGCACCACGACTTCCAGGGTCCAGTCCATGGGCCGGACCCTAGCGGGCGACGGCGGCGGGGCGGCGCTATCCCGCGCCGACGGCCATCGCGACGCTGGCCGCGATCAGGTGCTCCTTGACCTGCCCCGCGGGCAGCTTGGCGGTCGTCGGGACGCCGGGCGCGGCCTGCTTGACCAGCATCCCGACGCGGGCGAGCTGCATGCCGCCGAGGCCGCTGGCGTACAGCGTGTTCGCCAGCAGGTGCACGTCGTCGGTGTGGAACACGCCCCGCTCGACGCCGGCCTGGATGGTGGCCGCAAGGGTGGCCAGGCACGTGGAGATGGCGCGACCGAGGCGGTACATCGCGCCCTCGCTGATCTCGTCGAGCAGCTCCGGGCCGGTGCGCCGCATCAGCTCGAGCGCGCAGTCGACGAAGGCGGGGTACTCCAGGCCGTAGTCGACGAACGCCGCGGTCAGCGCGCGCAGCCGGTCCTCGGGCGAGGCGGTCTCGTCGTCGGCGTCCTGCAGGCGCGCGGCGAGCTGCTCGAGGTACCCGACCAGCGTCAGCGCGAACAGCTCCTCCTTGCCGGAGAAGTGCCGGTAGATGATCGCGCGGTTGATGCCGACGGCCGCCGCGATGTCCTCGATCTGCGCGTCGCGGACCCCGCGGGCGTCGAAGAGCGCGCGGGTGGCGTCGAGGATCTCCTTCTCGCGTCGCCGGCGCCGCGCCGCGGCCGCCGTGCGGCGACCGTCCGGCTTCGGGCCGGGCGACGGAGGTGCGGACATGCCCACATGCTACGGCCGTGCAACATCCGGTTGCACGAGGCGTACACCCGTCACGGCGTGTGCAGCGACCGCACCATCTCGACGGTGTCCGCCTCGTCGGGGCCCTTGTCGTCGCGGTAGCGGAGCACCCGGGCGAACCGCAGCGCCATCCCGGCGGGGTAGCGCGACGAGGTCTGGATGCCGTCGAACGCCACCTCCACGACCTGCTCCGGGCGCACGGTCACGACGTACGACGTCCGCGACTCCTCCAGGGCCAGGAAGCGCTCGGTCTGCCAGGCGAGCATCTCGTCGGTCATGCCCTTGAAGGTCTTGCCGAGCATCACGAAGCCGCCGGTCTCCGGGTCGCGGGCGCCGAGGTGGATGTTGGACAGCCAACCCTGGCGGCGGCCACTGCCCCACTCGACCGCGAGGACGACGAGGTCGAGCGTGTGCCGGGGCTTGACCTTGACCCAGGCGGCGCCGCGCCGGCCCGCGTCGTACGGCGCGTCGAGGGACTTGACCACCACGCCCTCGTGGCCGTCGGCGAGCACCGCGTCGAACAGCGCCCGTGCCTGCGCCGGGTCGCGGGTGACCGTGCGGGGCACGACGAGCGCGGGCGGCAGCACCTCGGCGAGCCGGGCGAACCGCTCGCGACCGGGCGCGTCGACGAGGTCCTCGCCGTCGACGTGCAGCAGGTCGAAGAAGTACGACGTGAGCGGCACCTGCGCCCGCAGCGTCGCCACGTCGAGCCGGCTGGCCGTGCGCGCGCCGGTCTCCTGGAACGGACGGGCCCGGCCCTCCGGGGTGAGCGCGATCGCCTCCCCGTCCAGCACCAGGGTGTGCGCGGGCAGCGCCTCGACGGCCTCGACGACCTCGGGCACCCGGTCGGTGATCTCGTCGAGCGAGCGCGTGTAGACGTGCACCTGGCCGGCGTGCTTGTGCACCTGGATGCGGATGCCGTCGAGCTTGCTGTCCACCGCGACCTCGTCGCCGGCCGGGGACGCCTTGGCCATCGCCTCGTCGACCGCGTCGGCGGAGGAGGCGAGCATCGGGCGCACCGGACGACCGGGCTCGAGACCGAACCGGGCCAGCGCCTCGACGCCGCCCGTGAGCGCGGCGGCGGCGACCGGCAGCGTCGAGCCCGCGAACATCGAGGCCCGGCGCACCGCCGCGGCCGGCACCTCCGCGGCGAGCGCCACCGCCTCGAGCATCAGCCCGTCCAGTGCCCCCTGCCGCAGCTCGCCGGTCACCAGGCCACGGAGGTAGGCCTGCTCGTCGGCGGTCGCGCGGCCGAACAGGGCCTCGACCAGCTCGGTGCGGCGGGCCTGGGACCCGGGACCCGACAGCGAGGCCATCTCCTCGAACGCGTCGTGCACCTCGGACACCGTCAGGCTGCTCTCCGCCGCCGGCGCGGGCAGCGAGGTCAGGCCCCGCCAGCCGAGACCCGTGCGGCGCTGGCGGAGCACGCCCGACAGGTAGGACGTGGCGGTGACCACCTCGTCCGGGGCCGCCTCCGCGAGGGCAGCCGCGAGCGCCGCCGTCTTGGCCTTGCGCGAGCGCGTCGCGCCCACCGCGGCGGAGGCGGACACCAGGTCGTGAAGGAGCACGGCGTCATTCTGTCCGACCCCGCCGACATACTCTGGCCGCGTGATGCGGGAGCAGGTGCGGGTGTGGCGGCCGGGCTGGCCGTGCGCGGTCGGCACCACCTTGTCGATCCTGCGCAGGGGCAGCGCCGACCCGACGTTCCGCACCGACGCCGACGGCACCATCTGGCGCGGCATCCGCACCCCCGACGGCACCGCGACGCTGCGGCTGCGGGCCCACCCGGCCCAGGCCGAGGTGCACGCGCACGCCTGGGGGGACGGGGCCGGCTGGGTGCTGGACAGCGTGCCGGCGATGCTCGGCGCCGACGACGACCCGGCCGGGTTCACCCCGACGCACCCGGTGCTCGCCGACGCCCACCGGCGGCGGCCGCACTGGCGGGTGTGCCGCACGGGCCTGGTGATGGAGGCGCTGGTGCCGGCGATCATCGAGCAGAAGGTCACCGGCCAGGAGGCGCTGGGCGGCTTCCGGCAGCTCGTCCACCGCTTCGGGGAGCGGGCGCCCGGGGCCGGCGTGGAGCGGGGCGTCTGGGTGCAGCCGTCGGCCGAGACGGTGCGGATGGTGCCGTCGTGGGAGTGGCTGCGCATGCACATCGACCCGGCCCGGTCCCGGACCGTGGTGCGCGCGGCCCAGGTCGCCTCGTCGCTGGAGCGGACGGCCGGGCTGCCGCCCGACGAGGCGGACCGCCGGATGCGGTCGCTGCCGGGCATCGGGGTGTGGACCAGCGCGGAGGTGCGCTTCCGCGCCCACGGCGACGCCGACGCGGTCAGCTTCGGCGACTACCACATCGCCAAGAACGTCGGCTGGGCGCTGACCGGCCGGGAGGTCGACGACGACGGGCTCGCCGAGCTGCTCGAGCCCTACCGCCCGCACCGCTACCGGGTGCAGCGGCTGGTCGAGCTGGCCGGCCTGTCCCGACCGCGGCGCGGGCCCCGGATGGCGCCCCGGACCCACCTGCCGGCGACCCGGCGCTGACGGCCGCTCAGAACGGCCGGTGGTCCCGCAGCGGTCCCACGTCGTAGCCGCGGTCGGCCCAGTCCGCGAGCAGCAGACCCGACGCGGCCAGCGTGGCCCGCCACGATCCCGGTGCCGACGTGCGGTCGGTGTCGTGCAGCAGCACGGTGCCGCCCGGCCGGAGCGCCGACGCGACCCGGTGGGCCACCGACTCGGGGGTCGCCGCTCGCTCCCAGTCCCGGCCCCACGCGGACCAGAGCACGGTGCGCAGCCCGGCGGCATGCGCGGCCACCAGGGCCTCCGTGGTCAGCACGCCGTACGGCGGCCGGTACCACCGCACCTCCGCCCCGGTCACGTCGGTGAGCGCGCCGACGGTGCGACGCAGCTCGTCGAGCAGGGCACCCGGTCGCTTCACCGCGGTGCACCGGTGGTCCCAGCCGTGCACCGCGAGCTCGTGCCCGCGGGCGTGCAGCTCGCGCACCACCGACCGGTGCCGCTCGACGTGGGCGCCGAGGAGGAAGAACGTCGCGGTCACCCCGTGCCGCTCCAGCAGGTCGAGGAACGCCGGGGTGGTGGACTCGTCGGGGCCGTCGTCGTACGTCAGCGCGACGTGCGGGTGGCGCGCGACGCCGGCCAGCGAGGGCAGCAGGCGCCGCCGGAGCGGTGCCACCGCCGTGGCGGCCGGGACGTACTGTGCGGCGAGCCCGAGGGCCGCGAGGGTGCGGACCCGGCTCACGCGGGGACCCGGGCCCGCTCGGGGAAGAGCACGTCGACCAGGTCACGGCAGCCGGGCACGGCCGCGCCGAGGTGCCCGGGGGGACGGGAGAGCGCCGCGTGCAGGGCCGACGGCAGCGCGTCCAGGGTGCGCGCCCAGGGCACCAGCCCGGCCTGCTCCAGGGCCTCCGCGTTCGTCTCGCCGTGCCCCGGGATGCAGCGGTAGCTCACCTGCGGGACTCCCGCCGCCAGCGCCTGCTGCGACGTGAAGCCGCCGGCGTTCTGCACCACGACGTCGACGGCGGCGAGCACGTCGGGCAGGTCGTCCCGCCAGCCCAGCGCGGTGACGTCCGCCCGGCCCTTCAGGTGGTCGCGCAGCGCGCCGTTGCGGGCACACAGCACCACGGGGTGGGCGAGGCCGGTGCCGGCCACGTCCGCGGCCGCCCGGTCCAGCGCGCCGATGCCTTCCGCGCCGCCGGTCACCAGAGCGAGCCGACGCCCGACGGGCAGGCCGAGCCGTCGGCGGAGCGCGGCCAGGGAGCCGACGGAGTGCGGGGAGGCCGTCCCCCCGGCGAGCGGGTCCACGACGACGGCGCGGCCACCGAGCGTGCGGGCCTGGGCGGCCGGCACCTCGTGCAGGGCCAGGTGCAGGTCCACCGACGGGTGCACCCAGAGCGGGTGCACCGACATGTCGGTGAGGTAGGTGACCACCCGTACGTCGATCCGCCCCGTGTCCCGCAGCCGGCCCAGGCTCTGGCTGGCGAAGGGGTGCGTCGACACGACCACGTCCGGGCCGTCCGAAGCGATCCGCAGCAGTCCGGGCGCGGTGATGGCGAGCGCGCGCGACGCCGTCCTGGTCCGCCGGCTCGACGGCTCGAGGCCGCGCAGGAGCGAGCCCCAGGTGCCCGGGGCGTGCCGGAGCTGCTGGAGGTAGACCGCGCGCAGCACCCGCCCGATGCCGACGGGGAACAGGTCCACCACGTCCCAGGTGCGGGTGGTGTACCCCCGCGCCTCGAAGCGGATCGCGATCTCCCGGGCCGCCGCGTCGTGACCGGCGCCGAAGCTCCCGGAGACGATGTCGACGAGTCCGGGTCCGTGCCGTCCCTGCGAGAGGGTCATCTGCTGCCTTCCGGTCGCGGTCCGGCGCTCGGGAGCCCGGCACCGCTGCCATCCAAGTGGACCCGGATGAAGGCAACCTGAATGCGCCGGCGCCCGCTGGCTAGGGTGTCGGCCATGACCTCCGTCACGTCCGCCCTCGAGCTCGTCGAACTGCCGCCGGCGGAAGCCGAGGCCTTCTTCGCGACCGAGGATGCCGAGCTCATCGTAAGCCTGGTCGACGCCCTTTCCGACCGCGAGCTGGCCAAGCTGGTCGACGTACCCCACCTGCGGGAGGCTGCGGTCCGGCACGTGCTGGGCCGGCTGGGGGAGTTCGCGCTCCCGGGGCCGCTGGCCGAGGTCGAGGGCGTGGTCGAGTTCCGCGTCGACGTGCCGCGCGGCAGGCCGGAGGTGCACGTCCTGGTCTTCGACGGCACTGGTGTCGCCGTCGCACCTGCCGGCACGCACCGGCCTGACGTGACCATCGCCGTCGCCGCGCTCGACTTCGTCCGGATGGTCTCCGGCGGCCGCAACGCCGCCCTGCTGCTCCTCGGTGACCGGCTGCGCGTCGAGGGCGACGAGCAGCTCGCGCTCCGGGTCGGCGGCGTGTTCCAGGTCCCGGGCCAGCCGGGCGTGGCGGTCGACCCGTCGGCGGTCGACCCCGAGCAGGCCGCGGTGGTCCTCGCGGGCGTCAAGGACCGGCACCTCGACCGGCTGATGTCGGGCGGCTTCCGCGAGGTCGTGCTCGACCAGGTGTTCACCCGGCTGCCGGACTTCCTCGACGAGCAGCGCGCGGCCGGGGCGTCGCTCGCGGTCGGCTTCCGCATCGACGGGCGGCCGGACGGCGGCAGCGACCGCGTCACGGTGTACGTCGACCGGGGCCGCTGCCGCGCCGAGCGGGACGCGGACGGTGACCGGGACGCGACGCTGGTGCTCGGGGGCGCGCAGTTCCTCAAGCTCGTCACCGGACACCTGAACCCGGTGACCGGCGTGGTCCGCGGGGCCCTGAAGGTCAGGGGCGACCTCAACGCGGCGCTCACGCTCTACCGGATCATGCGCATCCCCGGGCGCGGCTGACCGGCGGACGGTCTCGCGATTCGCTGGACGGGCTTGGAGGCAGTCGGCAGGATGCCTGCAGGTGGTCGACGACACACGCGGAGGTAGGCACACGATGCGCAGCACCATGCAGGACTTCCCGCTCACGATCCAGGCGATCATGCGGCACGGGGCGGAGGTCAACGGCGACGCGGAGGTCATCACCGCCACCGCCGACGGGTCGCGCTCGCGGACCTACGCCGAGGTGGGCCGGCGCGCCGCGCGGCTGGCCAACGCGCTGCGGGGGCTCGGGATCACCGGTGACCAGCGGGTCGGCACCTTCCAGTGGAACAACACCGAGCACCTCGAGGGCTACCTCGCGATCCCGTCGATGGGCGCGGTGCTGCACACCCTGAACATCCGGCTCTTCCCGGAGCAGCTGACCTACATCGCCAACCACGCCGAGGACAAGGTCGTCATCGTCGACGACTCGCTCGTGGACCTGCTCGCCAAGCAGCTGCCGACCTTCGAGACCGTCGAGCACGTGCTGGTCGCCGGGCCCGGCGCCGCGGACGCCAACCTCGACGCGCTGCGGGACAGCGGCAAGCAGGTGCACCTGTACGACGAGCTGCTGGCCGCTGCGGACGACGGGTTCGACTGGCCTTCGCTCGACGAGCTCGACGCGGCCGCCATGTGCTACACGTCCGGGACCACCGGCAACCCCAAGGGCGTCGTCTACAGCCACCGGTCGTCCTACCTGCACTCGATGGCGGTCTGCATGGGCGTCACCGGCGGTCTCACCTGGACCGACCGGGTGCTCCCGATCGTGCCGATGTTCCACGCGAACTCCTGGGGCCTGGCCTACGCCGCGGTGATGACCGGTGCCTCGCTGACCATGCCGGACCGCTGGCTGCAGGCCGAGCCGCTGTGCCGGTTCATGCGCGAGGTGCGGCCCACCGTCTCCGGGGCGGTGCCGACCGTGTGGAACGACGTGCTCAGCCACCTCGACCAGCACTCGGACATCAGGCTCTCCGACCACCTGCGGCTGGTCCTCTGCGGCGGCTCCGCGGTGCCCGTGGCGCTGCAGCAGGCGCTCGGCGAGCGGCACGGCATCCACATGGTGCAGGCGTGGGGGATGACCGAGACCTCACCGGTCGCCTCGGTGGCGCGCCCGCCGGCCGGGGCCGAGGGCGAGGAGGCGTGGCGCTACCGCGGCGGCCAGGGCCGGCTGCTGCCGGGCATCGAGGGCCGGATCGTCGGCGAGTCCGGCGACCCGCTCCCGCGCGACGGGGAGGCCGTGGGGGAGCTCGAGGTCCGCGGCGCCTGGGTGACCGGGGCCTACTACAAGGACGACGACCCCGAGAAGTTCCGGGACGGCTGGCTGCGCACCGGCGACGTCGGCAAGCTCGACGAGCTCGGCTACATCACGCTGACCGACCGCTCCAAGGACGTCATCAAGTCCGGCGGCGAGTGGATCTCGTCGGTCGAGCTCGAGAACGCGCTGATGGCGCACCCCGACGTGCAGGAGGCCGCCGTCGTGGGCATCCCCGACGAGAAGTGGCAGGAGCGCCCGCTGGCCTCCGTCGTGCTCCGCGAGGGCGCGACCGTGAAGCCGGCCGAGCTGCGCGCGTTCCTGGCCGAGTCGGTGGCGAAGTGGCAGCTCCCGGACGCGTGGACGTTCATCGAGGCCGTGCCGCGGACGTCGGTCGGCAAGTTCGACAAGAAGGTGATCCGCCGCTGGTACGCCGACGGTGACCTCGAGGTGTCGACCGCTCAGGACTGAGACCTGACCACGGGGGAGCGGATGGTACGTCGACCGAAGGTCGTGACGCCGGCGGCGATGCTGGTCACGGCGGCCCTCCTCGGCGGCTGTGCCGGTCCGCGCGTCGGGACCGACCCGCCGGACCGACCGCCGGCAGCCGCGCGCATCACCGTGCACCCCGCCTCCCGTCTGCCCGACGGCACCGCGTGGCCCGACGACCACCGGGGCACGCTGTCGTTCGTGACGCAGCGGACGAGCCCGCCGGGCGGGCCGCAGCGCCGGGTCACCTGGCCCCGCGCGGCGAAGGCGCCGGCCAGCGTCCCGTCGTACGCCCTGACCGACCGGCTGCCCGACCTCGGGAACCGCGCGGACCGGCTCGCCCGCGCACTCGGCCTGGACCCCGCGGCCCGCACCCGGCGGGACGGGACCCTGCGCTACGAGGGTGCCGGGGACTCGGTGCTCGTGGTGGCCACCGGCGGCGGCCAGGAGTGGGCCTTCGCCCGCGACGGGGCCGCGTGCACGGACGTCGACGGCACGGCCACCGCGACCCTGCTCGCGAAGTGCGTCCGCACCGGGGCCGACCGGACCTCCGGGTCCGTGAGCCAGCAGGTGGCCCGGCAGCGGGCCCGTCCGGTGCTCGCCGCCGTGGGCGTCGACGTCGACGCGACGAGACCGGTGCCCGGCGACGACGGCCGGTTGCTCTACGTCGACCCGACGGTGGCCGGGAGCAGCACGCGGGGGTTGGCGACCGGCGTGCTCGTCGACCGGGCCGGGGTGGGTGCGGCCACCGGCTGGCTGGGCGAGGCGACCCCGGTCGCGTCGTACCGCGTCAGGCCGCTCAGCGACCTGGTGGCGCCCGACGGCGTCGCGGCCGGCGGTCTGCGGTGCGCGTCAGCCGGGGTCGCGCCCGAGTGCGCGAGGCCGGCGGTGCTCGCCCGCGACGTGCGGCTCGGCTACGGCCCGCGGTGGTTCGGGGACACGCTGCGGCTGGTGCCCGTGTGGCTCGCCGACGACGAGCGGGCCCGGCCGCTGGGCGCCCTCCCGGCCGTCGAGGAGGACCTGCTCCCGGCGGCGTACCGGCAGGCGCTCGCGCACTGAGCCGGCGGCGTCCTGAGCCCGGTCAGTCGTCGTCGAGGTCGTGCAGGTCGACGTCGAGCCGGTGCAGCAGGCTCGCGTCGCGGTCGGTGTCGACGTGCCGGGGCAGCGCGCACTCCGCCTGCTGCGCCTTGTCGTGGTCTCCCTGCCGGCGGAGTGCCGACGTGACGGTCTCCTTCTCGAGCTGCACTTGTCTCCCTCCCAGGAGTGGTCTCGGGTACCTCGACGGCCGTACCCACGCCCCGGGGACCGCATGCGGCCGGGGTTCAGAGCAGGGGACGCAGCGGCGCGAGCACCAGCTCGGT
>DASTGV010000096.1:0-4418 GCA_035718765.1 Nocardioidaceae bacterium | reverse complement strand
GACCCGGGCTCGATGCTGGAGCTGTACCGCGAGGCGCTGCGGCTGCGCCGGGAGACGCCCGCGCTCGGCGACGGCCGGCTGACCTGGCTCGACCTGCCCGAGGGGGCGCTCGGGTTCACCCGGGAGCCCGGCTTCGCGTGCGTGGTGAACGTCACCAGCGCGCATGTTGCGCTGCCCGAGGGGTACGACATTCTCCTCACGAGCGACGATCTCGACACGGAAGGGCGACTCCCCGCAGCCACCTCGGCCTGGCTGGCCCGCCACTAGAACCACACGAGTAACACCGGTCTCACCAGTCACGGTGTGGGCGGCGTCATGCCCAACACACCCCCTGTTTGGTTTGCGCTTCAGGGGTCAAACCTTGCAAGGTAGTCACTTCGCCGCGCATTCAGGGGGTTTGCGCGGCATCGTCCTGAGTTGTCGACGTTTGTGAGTTCCCCTGTGCCCCGACGTGACTCGTACGTCCCGAAGCACCGTGGCCCCCTCGGCGAGCCGCCCCTGAAGAAGGGCATCCGCAAGTCGGTGATGTTCTCCGGTGTGGCCGTGGCCGCGACCGGCATCGCCGTCTCCTCCGGCATCGTGATGAAGACCGAGGGACCCGGCAACGCCGCCTCCGCCACGCTGGCGGCCGCATCGCTCAACCAGAGCAACGACGGTCACGACGGCCACCAGGTCTCCGCCGACGACCTCTCCGGGCGCACCGTCGCCCCCTCGCGTTCCGACCGCCGCACCACCGTCGACGCCGTGAAGAAGTCGGTGCTCAACCAGGACTCCGGCGGCCAGGTCACCGAGACCGAGGACCTCACCAGCCAGGACCCGCGCACCATCGCCCGCGCGATGCTGTCCGACTTCGGCTTCGGCGACGACCAGTTCTCCTGCCTGGACTCGCTCTACATGAGCGAGAGCGGCTGGAACATCCACGCCGACAACCCGTCGTCGTCCGCCTACGGCATCCCGCAGGCGCTGCCCGGCTCCAAGATGGCCTCGGCCGGCCCGGACTGGGAGAACAACGCGGCCACCCAGATCAAGTGGGGTCTGGAGTACATCAAGAACAGCTACGGGACCCCGTGCGGCGCCTGGAGCTTCAAGCAGGGCCACAACTGGTACTGAGCCGCCCGGGCGCGTTCCAGGCCTCCGTCTACGGGCGGGTCATCCGGGCGACGTCCAGCGCCGTGTCGAGCTGCTCCTCGGTGAGGTCGCCGCGCTCGACGTACCCCATCTCCACGACCACCTCGCGGATGGTCTTCTCCTCCGCCAGCGCCTTCTTGGCGACCTTCGCGGCGTTCTCGTACCCGATGTAGCGGTTCAGCGGCGTGACCACCGAGGGTGAGGACTCGGCGTAGGTGCGCATCCGCTCGACGTTCGCCGTGATCCCCGCGACGCAGCGGTCCGCCAGCAGCCGGGTGCTCGTGGACAGCAGCCGGATCGACTCGAGCAGGTTGCGCGCCAGCACCGGCATCATCACGTTCAGCTCGAAGCTGCCGCTGGCCCCGGCCACGGTCACCGCGGCGTCGTTGCCGATCACCTGCGCGCAGACCATCAGCGTCGCCTCCGGCAGCACCGGGTTGACCTTGCCCGGCATGATGCTCGAGCCGGGCTGCAGGTCGGGCAGGTTGATCTCGGCCAGGCCGGTGCGCGGGCCGGACGACATCCAGCGCAGGTCGTTGCAGAGCTTGGTGAGGCCGACCGCGATCGTGCGCAGCTGGCCCGACAGCTCGACCAGCGCGTCGCGGGCCCCCTGGGCCTCGAAGTGGTTGCGGGCCTCGGTGAACGGCAACCCCGTGGACTCGGCGAGCTCGGCGATGACCCGCGCCGCGAAGCCCTCCGGGGTGTTGATCCCGGTGCCCACCGCCGTACCGCCGAGGGGGAGCTCGGCCACCCGCGGCAGGGTCGCCTCGAGGCGCTCGACACCCAGGCGCATGGCGGCCGCGTAGCCGCCTAGCTCCTGACCCAGCATCACCGGCGTGGCGTCCATCAGGTGCGTGCGGCCGGACTTCACCACGTCGGCGAACTCCTCGGCCTTCGCCTCGAGGGTCGACGCCAGGTGGTCGAGCGCGGGGACGAGCGTGCCGACGGTGGCAGACGTGGCGGCCACGTGGATCGAGGTGGGGAAGGTGTCGTTGCTGGACTGGCTCGCGTTGACGTGGTCGTTGGGGTGTACGTCGACCCCGGCGCGGGCCGCGAGCGAGGCGAGCACCTCGTTCATGTTCATGTTCGACGAGGTGCCGGACCCGGTCTGGAACACGTCGATGGGGAACTGGTCGAGGTGCTGGCCACCGATGACCTCGTCGGCGGCCGCGCGGATCGCCTTCGCCTGCTCCGCGGTGATCACGCCGAGCTCCGCGTTGACCTTGGCGGCGGCGGCCTTCACCCGGGCGATCGCCTGCACGTGCTCGGCCTCCAGGACCGCGCCGCTGATCGGGAAGTTCTCGACGGCCCGCTGCGTCTGCGCCCGCCACAGCGCGTCCTCCGGGACCCGGACCTCGCCCATGCTGTCGTGCTCGATGCGGTAGCCAGCCATGGTCCCGACCCTACCGAGCGGTCAGCGGTGGGACAGGTACAGCCAGTAGCGCTCCTCCCGCGACCCGCCGCCCTGGTGCAGCAGCGTGACGTCGTACGGGATGGGGGTGACGTCGCCGAAGACCGACTCCATGGCCTCGGCCAGGTCGTCCGACTCGGATGACGACCAGACCAGGAGCGCACCGCCGGGGCGCAGCGCGTTCGCCACCTCGGCGAGGAACGCCCTCTCGTAGAGGGGGGCGTTGTCCGCGTAGACGAGGTAGCCCGGGCCGTTGTCGACGTCGAGGAGCACGAGGTCGTACGCCGAGGGGGTGGCCTCGGTCATCGCCATCCGGATGTCCGCGACGACGAGGTGCAGCCGCTCGTCGGCGAGCAGGGCGGGGCCGTGGGGGATGGTGCCGTCCCGCATCCACCGCACCAGCGCGTCCTCGATCTCCACCACGACCACCCGTTCGACCGCGTGGTCGGCGAGCACCTCGTGCAGCGTGAAGCCCAGCCCGAGGCCGCCGATGATGACCGAGCGGGGATGGGCGACCTGGGCGAGCGCGGCCGTGGCGAGCTGGCGCTCGGTCGACGTCTCGTGCGTGTCCATCACGAACACCCCGTTCACGCGCAGCTCCAGGACCGGGGCCGCGGTGGGCTCGTCCGGGTCGCGGCGCTCGCGCAGGACGACCTCGCCGCGCTCCGACTCGGCCCGCGCGATCTCCACGTACTCCATCCCCCCACCTTCTCGCGTCGACCCGGATCGACGGGGTCAGACCTTCTCGGCGGAGCGGGTCCGGATCGTCAGGGCGACGGGCTTCTGGGTCTCGGCGAAGAAGTCGTTGCCCTTGTCGTCGACGACGATGAAGGCGGGGAAGTCCTCGACGTCGATCTTCCAGACCGCCTCCATGCCGAGCTCGGGGTACTCCAGCACCTCGACGTGCTTGATGCAGTCCTGGGCGAGCCGCGCGGCCGGGCCGCCGATGGAGCCGAGGTAGAAGCCGCCGTGCTCGGCGCACGCGTTGGTCACCTTCACCGAACGGTTGCCCTTGGCCAGCATGACCATCGAGCCGCCGGCGGCCTGGAACGCCTCGACGTACGAGTCCATCCGGCCGGCGGTGGTCGGGCCGAACGAGCCGGACGCGTAGCCCTCGGGGGTCTTGGCCGGACCGGCGTAGTAGACGGCGTGGTCCTTGAGGTACTGCGGCATGTCCTCGCCGGCGTCGAGCCGCTCCTGGATCTTCGCGTGCGCGATGTCGCGGGCGACGACGAGCGGGCCGGTCAGCGAGAGCCGGGTCTTGACCGGGTGCTTCGACAGCTCGGCGAGGATCTCGCTCATCGGGCGGTTCAGGTCGATCTTCACCACGTCACCGGCCTCGAGGTGCGAGTCCGTGGTGTCGGGCAGGTACTTCGCGGGGTCCCGGTCGAGCTCCTCGAGGAACACCCCGTCGGCGGTGATCTTGCCGAGCGCCTGCCGGTCCGCGGAGCAGGAGACGGCGATCGCCACCGGGCACGACGCGCCGTGCCGCGGCAGCCGGACCACGCGCACGTCGTGGCAGAAGTACTTGCCGCCGAACTGGGCGCCGATCCCGAAGGACTGGGTGAGCTCGAATACCTGCTGCTCGAGCTCGAGGTCGCGGAAGCCGTGCGCGTCCATCGACCCCTCGGTGGGCAGGTTGTCCAGGTAGTGCGCCGAGGCGTACTTCGCGGTCTTCAGGGCGAACTCGGCCGACGTACCGCCGATGACCACCGCGAGGTGGTACGGCGGGCAGGCAGCCGTGCCGAGGGAGCGGATCTTCTCGTCGAGGAACTCCAGCATCCGCTTCGGGTTCAGGACGGCCTTGGTCTCCTGGTAGAGGAACGACTTGTTCGCCGAGCCGCCGCCCTTGGCCATGAAGAGGAACTTGTACTCCGGC
>DASTGV010000095.1:0-12157 GCA_035718765.1 Nocardioidaceae bacterium | reverse complement strand
ACGTCGGCCATCGGGGAGCGGCAGATGTTGCCCAGGCACACCACGGCGACGCGGTACGGCGTCCCGGGCGGCGTCGTCCGGGACGGCAGGTCGCTCGCACGCAGGGTCATCGTCGTCTCCGGGTCACCGCTTGTCGTCCGGCAGCACCAGCTCGAGGCCCCACGTCACGACGGTGATGATCAGCGCGCCGACGAGGGCGGTGCCGAAGCCGTCGACGTGGAAGCCCAGACCGATCTGGCCGGACAGCCAGCTGGTCAGCATCAGCATCAGTGCGTTGATGACGAAGATCAGCAGGCCCAGCGTCAGGATGATGAACGGGAAGGACAGGAGCTTCACGACCGGCCGGACCACGGCGTTGACCAGCCCGAAGACCACGGCCACGAGCAGCAGCCGCAGCAGCCGCTCGGTGTCGGACCCGCCCCGCAGCCAGATGTCCGCGAGCAGCCAGCAGGCGACACCCACGGCGACGGCGTTCACGGCGACCCGGACCAGGAACCTCACACGTCGATCTTGCCAGGTCGCCCGGTGACCCGTCTCAGCCCGCCTCCACGCTCAGGTCAGGTCGAGGGCGGCCAGCATCGAGGTCTCGGCGTGCGCGAGGTGCCGCTCCAGCTCGGCGGCGGCCGCCTCGACGTCGCCGGCCTCGAGCAGCTCGAGCAGGGCGGCGTGGTTGTGCACCTGGGCCTCGCTGTTGCGCCGGATCCGGTCGACCTTGGCCAGCGCGAGCCGGATCTCCGAGGTCAGGGACTCGGCCAGCGCGACCAGCCGGGTGGAGCCGGTGAGCGCCACGAACGACCGGTGGATGGCCAGGTGCGCCGCGGTCAGCTCGGCCGGGCTGGCGCCGGTCTCGGCGGCCTCGGCGAAGGCGCGCAGCGCGTTGTGGCAGGCCTCGCGGGCCTCGTCGGTCGCCTCGGCCCAGTGCCGGACCCCCGCGACCTCGAGCACCCGGCGGGCCGCCGAGACGTCGTGCACGGACGCGGGGTCGGGCTCGCTGACGTGCACGCCGCGGTTCGGCTCGCGGGTGGCCAGCCCCTCGGCGACCAGCACGCCCAGGGCCTCGCGGATCGTGGAGCGGGAGACCCCCATGGCATCGGCGAGCGCGACCTCCCGCAGCGGCGTACCGGCCTCGACCTCGCCGTCGAACAGGGCCCGGCGCAGCTCCTCCGCGACCCGGTCGACCGTCGAGGAGTGCGCGAGGTTCAGCGTCTCGAACGGGTTCACGCGATCCCCCTGGCAACCGGTGGCGGGCGGCGTCACGCGATCCGCATCCGCGCGTGACGTCCGGGTCACATTGTCCGACAAAACTTGACGGACGGGCCACCCCGGCCCGCATACTGAGCAAGTCTGATTGTCGGACAATCTGACGGATGTCACGCACCGACGAGGCCGAGGAGGCGAACATGGGACAGCAGCTCCACTGGGGCCGGCACTACCTGATGGTCGAGCCGGGCCAATTCCGCGTGGACTACGCGATCAACCCCTTCATGGACCTCGCCGACCAGCCCGACCCGGCGCGCGCCCGCGAGCAGTGGCTCGGGCTCGTCGAGGCGCTGCGCGGCGCCGGCGCGGACGTCGACCTGCTGCCGCAGCGCCCGGACAGCCCGGACATGGTGTACGCGATGAACCTGGGCCTGGTCGTGAACACCGGCCCGGCCGCCGAGGACCGCCGCGTGGTGCACTCCCACATGCGCCACGCCGAGCGGCGCAACGAGACGCTGAGCGCGGCGGCGTGGTTCGCCGAGCACGGCTTCGCCGGCTCCTACGTCGGGCGCGACGGCGTCGGCGCGCACCTCGAGGCCGGCGACGCGTTCGCGTTCGGCGACGCGCTGGTCGTGGGGTACGGCCCGCGCACCGAGGAGCTCGGCCTCAAGCACCTGGCCACCGACCTCGACGTCCGGGTCCGCGGCCTGCGGATCACGCACCCGGGGATGTACCACCTCGACCTGGCGTTCTGCCCGCTCGACGACCGGCGGGCGATGGTCTGCCCGGCGGCGCTGGACGAGGCGTCGGCCGCCGCCGTCCTCGCGATGGTCCCCGAGCCGCTGGTGCTGACCGAGGAGGAGGCGCTGACGTTCTGCGCGAACTCCGTGGTGGTCGGCTCGACGATCGTGATGCCGAGCGTGCCCGACCGGGTCCGCGCGCAGCTCGAGGCCTGGGACTTCGAGATCGTGCTCGTCGACGTCGGCGAGTTCCACAAGGGCGGCGGGTCGGTCCGCTGCCTGACCAACCCGCTCGACGTCGTGCGCGGCCGGGACCTGCCGCAGGTGCCCGGTGGCGAGGTCGTCCTGCCCTGACCGAGCCTCCGCTGGGCCCGGCCCGGGGGGACGGGCCCGCGCGTGGTGGCGCGAGCCCGCCCCTGGGTACCCTCCCCCCGGGTTTCCCTGGAGCCGGTCCGGTCGGGCCCGCATGGGCAGGGAGGGCGGCGACCGGCCGGGCCGGCGGCGTCGCGGCCCCCCTCGCGCCGCCGGCGTGCCCAGGATGCCGTCCCGGGGCCCGGTGCGCCTCGTCCGAACGGGTCGAACCGGCCCCCGGACGGCTCACCCGAGATGCGGGGGCTCCACCAGCACCGGCGCAGGCCTCCGGGCGGTCTGGGCGAGCAGGATGCCGGCCACCACGGCGACGCAGCCGATGAGCGCGACGGTGTCCAGCGTCTCCTCGAACCACACCCAGCCCAGCGCGCTGACCCCGATCGGCTCCAGCATCGCCACCATCGTCACCGTGGTGGCGGGCAGGTGCCGGAGCGCGTGCAGCTCCACCCCGAAGGGCAGCACGGTGCCGGCGACGACGATCCAGGCGAGCACCGCCCAGAGCGGGGCGGTGTGGTCGGCGAGCCGGCCCAGCAGGCTGACCTGGTCGTCGAGCAGGCCCAGCCGGGCGCCGGTGAGCGGATGGACGATGTTGAGCCCGACCGTCGCGAATAGGAACGACCACACGATCACCCGCAGCGGGTCGAGGCGGCCGACGCCGTGCTCGCCGATCAGGAAGTACGTCGCGAAGCAGACCGCCGCGCCCATGCCGCCGAGGACGCCGACGACGTCGAAGGTGAGCCCACGCCAGATCCCGGTGGCCGCGGCCAGCCCGGTCCACGCGAGCGCCAGCCCCAGCCACAGGCGCGGCCGCACGCGCTCCCGCTGCACGAACCGCGCCCACAGGGCCACCAGGATCGGGGCCTGGTACTCCAGCAGCAGCGCCATGCCCACGGGCAGCCGGTCGATCGCGACGAAGTAGGTCCACTGCAGCGCGGCCACCCCGACGAGGCCGTGCACCACCACCAGCAGGCCGAGCCGGCCGCCCGGCGGCCGCAGGGCGTCGCGCCGGAACAGGGCCGCGACGACCACCAGCACCACCGCCGTGCCGGTCACCCGCAGCGTCGTCAGCGCGGCCGGGTCGACGCCGGCGCGCAGCGCTACCCGGGAGACCCCGGCGTTCTGCACGAACAGCAGCGCACCGAGCACCACGAGGCCCAGACCGAGGGCGGGGTTGCGGTGCGGCATGCGCCCGAGCGTAAGGGGTGTAGGGGGTCCTCGCCCCTGTCGGCCCGCCCATCGGGAAGCGGCCTGGTCCGGCTAGGGTTCGGGCCATGAGCAGCGACGCCCCGCAGGTCCGTCCGGTGATCCGGGACATCCCGGCCTACGTGCCCGGCCGGCCGCCGGCGCCACGGCCCGGTGTCACGACGTACAAGCTCTCCTCGAACGAGAACCCCCACCCGCCGCTGCCGGGCGTGCTGGAGGCCGCCGTCGAGGCGGCCGGGCGGATGAACCGCTACCCGGACATGGGCTGCACCGCGCTCTACGCGGCGCTCTCCGCGCGGCTCGGCGTGCCCACCACCCACCTGGCGGCGGGCACCGGGTCGGTGGCGGTGCTCTACCACCTGCTGCAGGCGTTCTGCGAGCCCGGCGACGAGGTCGTCTACGCCTGGCGGTCCTTCGAGGCGTACCCGATCGCCGTCGCGGTGCCGGGTGCGGTCTCCGTGCAGGTGCCGCTCACCGCGGACGCCCGGCACGACCTGGACGCGATGGCCGCGGCGGTCACCGACCGGACCCGGGTCGTGATCGTGTGCAGCCCCAACAACCCGACCGGCCCGTCCGTACGGCGCGCCGAGCTCGAGGCCTTCCTCGACCGGGTCCCGTCCCACGTCCTGGTGGTGCTCGACGAGGCCTACCGCGAGTTCGTCCGCGACGAGGACCCGTTCGACGGGGTGGAGCTGTACCGCTCCCGCAGCAACGTGGTCGCCATGCGCACCTTCGCCAAGGCCTACGGGCTGGCCGGCTTCCGGGTCGGCTACGCCGTCGCCCCCGAGCCGGTCGCGGCCGCCGTCCGCGCGTGCGCGCTGCCGTTCGGGGTCTCGTCCGTCGCCCAGGCCGCCGCGGTGGCCTCTCTGGAGCGGGAGGCCGAGCTGCTCGAGCGGGTCGAGGCCGTCGTGACCGAGCGGAACCGGGTCGCCGACGCGCTGCGCGGGCAGGGCTGGAAGGTCCCGGACGCGCAGGGCAACTTCGTCTGGCTGCCGCTCGGGGACCGGGCGACGGGGTTCGCGGCGGCGGCCGAGGAGGCCGGGATCATGGTCCGGCCGTTCGCCGGCGACGGCGTGCGGGTCAGCATCGGCGAGCCGGCCGGCAACGACGTGTTCCTCGAGGTCGCGGCGCGCTTCGGCCCCTGACGGTCCGGCGGACTGTCGGTGCCCGGTGGTGAGGTGGTGGGCACGAAAAAGGAGTTGGGGGCGGTCAGGACCACCGGGTAATCTGCGCCTTACAACTTCCAGCCGCCCCGGGACCACCGGGCCACCAGCCCTGCGTGCCGGGCGGCTGACGCCGGACAAAACGAGGGGACCCCCACCAGCCGATGACGGACGCACCCGCCGAGACCGCCGGTCCCAACGACCACCCCGCTGCCGGAGTGGGGTCGCTGTGGCGGCTCCGCGGCTACCTTCGTCCGCACCTCGGCGCCCTGGTCGTGATGGCGACCACCGCGCTCGCCGGGGTCGGTCTCACGATCGCCATCCCGCTGGTCACCAAGGCGCTCATCGACGGCCCGATCGCGGAGCGGGACATCGAGCCGCTGCTCCCGCTCGGTCTGCTCGCCCTGGCTCTCGGCATCCTCGAGGCGGTGCTGATCTTCCTGCGCCGCTGGGTGCAGTCCAACGCCGTGCTCTCCGTCGAGACCACCATGCGCAGCGACCTCTACGACCGGCTCCAGCAGCTGCCGATGGCGTTCCACGGGCAGTGGCAGTCCGGGCAGCTGCTCTCGCGGGTGACCAACGACCTCTCGAGCATCCGCCGGTTCTTCGGGTTCGGCCTGCTCTTCCTGGTGATGAACATCCTCCAGCTGGTGGTCGTCACCATCGTGCTGCTGAACATGTACTGGCCGCTCGGCCTCGTGGTGGCCGCCGCGTCGCTGCCGATCGTGTGGCTGTCCAACCGCTTCGAGCGCGGCTACGTCCTGGTGTCCCGCCGGGTGCAGGACCAGCAGGGCGACCTGGCCACCGCCGCGGAGGAGGGCGCGGTCGGCATCCGGGTGATCAAGAGCTTCGGCCGCGGGCCGTTCGTCTCCGGCCGCTACAACGAGGCCGCCCGCACGCTCTACGACACCTCGATGGACAAGGTCCGGCTGGCCGCCAAGTTCTGGACCTTCCTCGAGGTGATCCCCAACGTCGCGGTGGCGGTCGTGCTGCTGTTCGGCGCGCTGGGCGTCGGCCGCGGGGACCTCACGCCGGGCACCCTGGTCGCCTTCATCACGCTGATGCTCTCGCTGGTCTGGCCGATCGCCTCGCTCGGCTACATCCTGGCGATGGCGCAGGAGGCGATGACCGCGGCCGCCCGGATCCTGGAGATCTTCGACACCGAGCCGTCCATCGTCTCCGGCGACCGGGTCGTCGAGCGGCCGCGCGGGCACCTGCGGCTGGAGGGCGTCTCCTTCGCCTTCCCCGACCAGCCCGACGAGCCGGTGCTGCACGACGTCCACCTCGAGGTCGCACCCGGCGAGACGGTGGCCGTCGTGGGCGCCACCGGCTCCGGGAAGACCACGCTGACCGCGCTCGTGCCGCGGCTCTACGACGTGACCGCCGGCCGGGTGACGATCGACGGGGTCGACGTACGCGACCTCGAGCTGACCAACCTGCGGCAGATCGTCGCGACCGCCTTCGAGGAGCCGACGCTGTTCTCGATGAGCGCGCGGGAGAACCTCCTGCTGGGCCGGCGGGACGCGGACGAGGCCGACATCGCCGACGCCATCGAGGTCGCGCAGGCGCAGTTCGTCTACGACCTGCCCTGGGGCCTGGAGACCCGCATCGGCGAGCAGGGCATGTCGCTCTCAGGCGGGCAGCGGCAGCGGCTCGCGCTCGCCCGCGCCGTGCTCGCGCAGCCGCGCGTCCTGGTGCTCGACGACACGCTCTCCGCGCTCGACGTGCACACCGAGAAGCTCGTCGAGGAGGCGCTGCGCCGGGTGCTGCGCGACGCCACCGGGATCGTGGTCGCGCACCGCGCCTCGACCGTGCTGCTCGCGGACAAGGTCGCCCTGCTCCAGGACGGCACCATCACCCACGTCGGCGACCACCGTGAGCTGCTGGCCACGGTCCCGGCCTACCGCGACCTGCTCGCGGCCGACGCCGAGCTCGAGGAGGTGTCCGCATGAGCGACCAGGACGTGGCGACCAGGGACGCGACGACGCGGGCCGACGACGGCACCGGGACCTGGCGCGGCGTCGCCGCCGAGCACAACGAGGACCTCACCGCGACCGAGACCGGCCTGCTCCAGGCCCGGTCGCGCCGGCTGCTCGCCGACCTGATCCGCCCGCACCGCCGGCTGATCAAGATCCTGCTGCTGGTCGTCGTGCTGGAGAACGTCGCGCGGCTCTCGATCCCCTACCTCGTCAAGGAGGGCATCGACCGCGGCATCCCGCCGATCAAGGAGTCCGGCGACACCAGCACGCTGTTCACGATCGTCGGGCTGGTGGTCCTCGCGACCCTGGTCCAGGCGGTGACCCGGCGCGGCTTCCTGGTCACGTCGGGGCGGATCGGCCAGGACATGCTCTACGAGGTGCGCCGCCGGGTGTTCCGGCACTTCCAGCGGCTCAGCCCGGCCTTCCACGACGAGTACACCTCCGGTCGCGTCATCTCCCGGCAGACCTCCGACATGGACGCGATCTACGAGATGCTCGAGACCGGGTTCGACGGGCTGGTCACCGCGGTGCTGACGCTGGTCGGCGTCGCCGTGCTGCTGCTCACGCTCGACGTGAAGCTCGCGCTCGTCGCGCTGGTCTGCTTCCCGTTCCTGCTCGCGCTGACCAACTGGTTCCGCACCGAGTCGGCCAAGACCTACCGGGTCACCCGCGAGAAGGTCGCGCTGGTCATCGTGCACTTCGTCGAGTCGATGCTCGGCATCCGCGCGGTGCAGGCCTTCCGGCGCGAGCCCCGCAACCAGGAGATCTTCGACGACGTCAACGAGCAGTACCGCGCCGCCAACCTGAAGGCCTTCCGGCTGGTCACCTGGTTCATGCCGGGCATCAAGCTGATCGGCAACATCACGATCTCGATCGTGCTGCTCTACGGCGCCTACCTCGCGTTCCACGGCGAGGTCACGGTCGGGGTGCTCGCGGCCTTCCTGCTCTACCTGCGGCAGTTCTTCGAGCCGATGCAGGAGATCTCGCAGTTCTACAACACCTTCCAGTCGGCCAGCGCGGCCCTGGAGAAGCTCTCCGGGGTGCTGGAGGAGCAGCCGAGCGTCCCGGAGCCGGCGACGCCGACGCCGCTGTCGGACGTGCGGGGCGACGTGCGCTTCGACCACGTGCGCTTCGAGTACGTCGACGGGGTGCCCGTGCTGCCGAACCTGGACCTGGACGTCCCGGCCGGGCAGACGGTGGCGCTGGTCGGCACCACGGGTGCCGGCAAGACCACGATCGCCAAGCTGCTCTCCCGGTTCTACGACCCCACCGAGGGGCGGGTCACCCTCGACGGCGTCGACCTGCGCGAGCTCGACGAGACCACGCTGCGGCGGGCCGTCGTGATGGTGACGCAGGAGAACTACATGTTCGGCGGCACCGTCGCCGACAACATCCGCTTCGGCCGGCCCGAGGCCACCGACGACGAGGTGATGGCCGCCGCGCGGGCGATCGGCGCCCACGAGTTCATCAGCCGGCTGCCGGAGGGGTACGACACCGACGTCGCGAACAAGGGCGGCCGGCTCTCCGCCGGGCAGCGCCAGCTGGTCGCGTTCGCGCGGGCCTTCCTCGCCGACCCCGACGTGCTGATCCTCGACGAGGCGACCTCGTCCCTGGACGTCCCGTCCGAGCGGCTGGTGCAGCGGGCGCTGCGCACGATCCTGTCCGACCGGACCGCGGTGATCATCGCCCACCGGCTCTCCACCGTGGAGATCGCCGACCGGGTGCTGGTCCTCGAGCACGGCCGGGTCGTCGAGGACGGGTCCCCCCACGACCTGATCGAGGGGGGCGCCGGCCGGTTCTCCGACCTCCACGACGCCTGGTTGGACTCGCTCGCGTAGGGCGCCCGTTCCGCTGACCCGTCACCTAGAAGGCAGTCTCACCGGCGTGTCCCCCAGTAGCTGACGGGTCACCCGAACGCGCCGTGCCGCCCCTCGCCGGCCCGGAACCGTGCGGCGCCGGCGGCCGCGTCCGTCGCGAGCGACACCAGGCCGTGCCGGAGCTCGTTGGCGAGGGCGTCCTGCTCCGACATCCCGTCCTGCTCGAGCAGCGAGAGCCGGTCCTGCCGCAGGCAGGTCTGCGGGAACGCCGCGAGCTGCCCGGCCAGCGCCTCGGCCTCCTGGCGGGCGGTGCCGTCGGGGACGACCCGGTTGACCAGCCCGAGGTCGAGCGCCTCGGCGGCTGCCACCGGGCGGCCGGTGAGCACCAGGTCCAGGGCGCGGCTGGTGCCGATGAGCCGGGCGAGCCGGACGGTGCCGCCGTCGACGAGCGGCACGCCCCACCGGCGGCAGAACACCCCGAGCACGGCGGACTCCTCGGCAACCCGGAGGTCGCACCACAGCGCCAGCTCGAGCCCACCGGCCACCGCGTGCCCGGCGATCGCGGCCACGACCGGCTTGCCGAGCCGGATCCGGGTCGGCCCCATCGGGCCGTCCCCGTCGGGCTCGACGCGGTTCTGGTCGGGGCTGCCGAGGGCCTGCAGGTCGGCGCCGGCGCAGAACGTGCCGCCGGCGCCGTACAGCACGGCCACGGACGCGTCCTCGTCGGCGTCGAAGGCGCGGAACGCCTCCGCGAGGGCGGCGGCGGTCGGGCCGTCGACCGCGTTGCGGCGGTCGGGGCGCGACAGCACGACGGTGGAGACCGGTCCCCGGGTCTCGGTGCGTACGGCGTCCGCGGTCTGGTTCACACCCGGCATGATCCCCGACCGGCGTACCCGCAGGGACCATCGGCCCTGGCAGACCGCCGGGCTGCCGCACCAGCCTGGTAGCAGGACGCGGCTCGAGCCCAGGGCCGTCGAGGAGGTTGAGATGTCGCGCAGAGCGGTGCCGCTGGACGCCCTCCTCCGCCGGTGGGTCGCGGAGAGCCTGATCAGCGCGGACCAGGCGGCGGCGATCCGGCACGTCGAGCGGGCCGACCTGGTGGACGTCCCCGGGCGGGTGGCCGCGCTCGAGCCGGCCGCGGAGCGCACGCCGCTGGTGATCGAGGCGCTGGGGTACCTCGGCGGGGTCGTCATCCTCATCGCGGCCACGCTCGTGACCGTCCAGTTCTGGGCGGACATCTCGACCGGGGTGCGGGTGACCGTGGCCCTGGTCGCCACAGGCGCGCTCCTGGCCGCCGGTCTCGCGCTGCCGCGCCGTGCCGGCGGGCTCGGCGAGCCCGTCGGTCGGCTGGTCGCCGTGCTCCTCGCCCTCGGGGTGGGCGGGGTCGCGGCCAGCCTCGCCCTGGTGGGCAACGAGGTGCTCGACCTGGCCGGGAGGGACACCGGGCTGCTGGTCTCCTTCGGTGCCGCGGCGGCCGGCGGGGCGCTGTGGTGGCTGCGGCCGTCGTTCGTGCAGCAGGCCGTCACGGTGGCGGCCCTCCTCGCGTCCGGCGCGGTGCTCACCGCCCGGTTCGACAGCGACAGCTCGCTGCCGGGCCTGGCCGTGTGGGTCGGCGCCCTCGCGTACCTGCTCCTCGGCTGGGGCGAGGTGCTCGAGCCCCGCCGCGCGGTGGTCCTGCTGGCCTCGGTGTGGCTGCTGGTGGGCGCCGTGATGACCATGGGCAGCGACCCCGGCCTCGCGCTCGGCATCCTCACCACCGTCGCGATCACGGCGCTCGCGGTGCTCGTGCGTGACCTGGCGCTGCTCGCCGTCGCGGCGGTGAGCGCGTTCCTGGTGCTGCCGACCGTGATGAACACGTGGTTCCCGGGCTCGCTGGCGGCACCGGTGGCGCTCCTGCTGCTCGGGCTCGTGCTGGTGGGCGCGGCCTTCCTGGTGGCCCGCAACCGCGGGGAGGGGCGGCAGGTGGAGCCGGCACGGGAGCTCCGCCGCGGGGACCGGACCTTCGGCGTGACCGCTGCCGCGACCACGGTCGTCGTCGGCGCCACGGTCATCGCCGGACTCCTCGTGCTCGGCTGAGCGGAGCCTCCCTCAGCCCGGATCCAGGCTCAGGCCCGCTCGACCTCGCTGCGCAGCTTGAGCACGCGCGCGCCGTCCTCCTGCTCGATGAGCAGGGCCGGGTCGTCGTCGCTGCCGTTGCGGGTGGTCTCGCTGCCGGCCAGGGTGCGGGTCACCTTCTCGTGGTGCACCTCGACGACCTTCCCCTCGGCCCGGTGGGCGCCCCACGCCCAGGAGACAGTCGTGCCGGTGCGGACCGTCATCGAGCCACCGCCTGGTCGGCCTCGGCGGCCTCGCGCAGCCGGACCAGCGTGCCGGAGATGCCGGCGCGGTTGCGGTCCGGGAACCCCAGCGCGCGCAGCCCGGCGAACACCGCCGACGCGTAGCGGGTGGCGTCCCAGGTCTCGGTGACCCGGGTGCCGCCGTCGTCGGTCGGGGCGAGCTCGTAGCGCCAGCGGTGCGCCCCGAAGTGCCGCCAGGCGATCAGCCGGTCCGGCTCGAACTCCACGACGCGGTTGCGGATCGTGTACGGCAGCCCGAACAGCTTCATCGAGACCCCGAAGGTCGCGCCCTTCTCCAGCCGGTCCGGTCCGCTGATGAGCCCGCGCACGGAGCCGGAGCCGTCGATGCGGGGGTGCTGCCGCGGGTCCGCGACGATCGCGAAGACCACGGCGGGCGGGGCGTCGATCGTGGTGCTCTCCGAGACCAGTCTGTCGTCCATGCCGTCACCGTAGCCACCCGCGCGGTCGCCCACACGCCGCCCCCGCTGACCCCGGCTGACCCCGCTCCGCCGGCTGCCGGCACGGCAGTGCCCCCGGCCCGCTCGGGCCGGGGGCACCCTCCGGAAGTGGGGGACCTGGGCGCCCCTGTGTGCCCGGTCCCCGCGCTCCCACGGTCCTCCGGCGACGGGCCGCTGGGAACCCTTCTGCGGCGAAACCGCCCGAACACCTCAGGACAAAACGGACATCGATGGCCCGGTCGGGGCAGGCGCGGCCGAAGGGACCCCGGATTAGGTGCTCCTCGCAGCGAGCCGGTACGTTATGGACACCCTGGCCGGTGTGTCACCGGTCACAGGACCCAGCCAGATCGACCGGCCGCACGACCGCGAGCACCACCCCCGCGCGTGTGTCGCGCAGCGGTCGTCAGCTCCCAACATCGGCGGCCGGAGACCCCGCTCGCCGAGGACACGAAGGAGTGCAGGTGAGCGAGCACAGATCCGACTTCGGGCCGGACCTCAGCGAGGTCTTCGGTCCCCACCACGCCGACGGCGGCCCCGAGCTGGTGCAGCTGCTGACGCCCGAGGGCGAGCGCGTCGACCATCCCGAGTTCTCCTTCGACCTCGGTGACGACGCCATCAAGGGCTTCTACCGCGACATGGTGCTGACCCGGCGCATCGACACCGAGGCCACCGCGCTGCAGCGGCACGGCGAGCTCGGCATCTGGGCGCAGCTCCTGGGCCAGGAGGCCGCCCAGATCGGCTCCGGCCGCGCGCTGCGCAAGCAGGACTTCGCCTTCCCCACCTACCGTGAGCACGGCGTGGCCTGGTGCCGCGACATCGACCCGCTGCGGCTGCTCGGCCTGTTCCGCGGCGTCGACCAGGGCGGCTGGGACCCGCGGGACGGCAACTTCGG
>DASTGV010000094.1:0-6534 GCA_035718765.1 Nocardioidaceae bacterium | reverse complement strand
CTGACCCGTCGCGCCGAGCTCGTGCAGCAGCGCAACCAGCGCTACGTGGCCGAGCTGGCCGCGTGGGCGGACGCCTCACGGGTGGAGGGGATCCCGGCGGGGCACCGTCCCGTACGCCGGGAGGAGGACCCGGACGAGTCGGCGTACCGGCGCTTCCCCGGCGGCACCCTCGTCGAGGGCGACAGCGGGCCCGGCGAGCCGGGGGACGGGATGCTGCTGGTCTGCACGTCCTCGGACGACACGATCTCGCGGATCCGGGCCGGCGAGGCGCTCAGCGCGGTGTGGCTGCGGGCCACGCAGGAGCACCTGTCGCTGGTTCCGCTGAGCCAGGCCGTCGAGGTGGACGAGACCCGGCGGGAGCTGCAGACGAGCATCCTCGGGGACCTGGCGTTCCCGCAGATCCTGCTCCGCGTCGGGTGGCCGGCGTCCAGCCACAGCGACCTCGGCCCGACCCCGCGGCGTCCGCTCGAGGACGTGCTGGAACTGCGCTGACGCGCGGCCTGAGAGGGGTGTCGCGGGCGCCTGCCCTTCGCAGGTGGCAGCTGCTCAGCGCTCGTGCAGCACCGCGCGGGTCCGGCGGTACTCGTCCTCCGTGATCTCGCCACGGGCGAGCCGCTCGTCGAGGATCCGGTCGGCCGACCCGTCGTCGGCCGTCGGCCCGGGGCCCGCCGCGCGCGGGCCGGTGGCCGCGGCCGTCCGGCCGCCCGGCCGGAGCGCCCACGCGAGCGCGACCACGGCCGCGACGAGCAGCAGGACAAGCACGGCCACGAGGATCCACAGCCCGGTCGTGCCGGACTGGCCCATCATGTTCCAGCGCACGCCGCCATACCCGTAGCCGTCGCCCATCATCGCGGCCGGCGCTCCTCGGGAGCCGGCGAGGACGCGCCGAGGATCTCCACGCCGGTCACTCCGGGCACCGTCGCGGCGAGCGACTCGGCCATCGCGCGGCTCTTCGGGTCCTGCGGGCCTTCGACCGTGGCGAGCCCGTTCTCGACCCGCACCAGCCAGTCGACGCCGGCCTGGCGGTAGAGCTCGTCGAGATCGCGCTCGACCCGGTCGTCGTCGCGGGCGAGCAGGTGCACGATGTCGTGACGGCTGATCATGCCGACGACGCGATGCCGGTCGTCGAGGACCGGCAGGCTCTTGACCGCGGTGCTCGTCATCAGGTCGACGGCCTCGGCGAGGTCCGACTCCCCGTGCACCGCGATCGGATGACGGTTCATCACCTCGCCGACCGTGCGCGGCCGAGGCGCGCGGAGGTCGTCGGGCGGCGGGATCATGTGGGCGCGGGTGTCGGTCGGGAGGGACTCGCGGACGAGATCCGCCTCGCTGATCACCCCGACGATGCGGTTCTCCCCGTCCACGACGGCCATCGACGTGATCGAGTGCTCGTCCAGCAGCTGCAGGGCGGTCTTGGTGGGCGTTCTGGGATGCGTGGTGACCGGGTGGTGGGTCATCACCTCACGTACCAGCATGGGTCAGTCCTCCGCGATGGGTGTGGCTGTCTGAGGCGGCTCCGTCGACGGCGTCGTCCGGCACCACCAGGACGGGGCAGGCGGCCTCGGTCAGGCAGCGCCGCACCACGGACCCCGCAGGGGCTCCGTCCTGCGTGCGGCTGCGCGAGGACCCGAGGACGAGCCTCGCCGCGTCCGCGGAGGCCTGGACGAGGATGTCCGCGGGTTCGCCGTCCAGGAGCACCCCGGTGGGGGGAGCGCCGGTCCCGGCCAGCCGGACCGCCCGAGTGGTCGCCAGCGTCTGCAGGCGCAGTGCCCGCCGTCGCGCGGCCCGCCACAGGAACAGACCGCTGTCTCGACCATGGGTCACCGGTGGGGTCCAGACGGTGACGACCTCGACGGTGTGGTGCTGCTCGTGCGCCTCGCGGAGGGCGAGCGCGAGGGCGGCGACCGACGCCGGGGAGCCGTCGACTCCGACGACCACCGTGCCGGACCGGTCCTGCGTCATGTCATGCCTCCTGGGAGCGGGTGTCTCGGGTCAGCTGGGGAAGAGCCGGCGGCCGGTGATCGAGCGGGGGCGGACCCGCACGTGCAGGGAGCGGGTGCCCTCGGCCCACGGGACGGGGCGGGACTCCGACGGGAGGCCGTGCACGTCCTCGACGAGCTCGGCGGTCCCGCTCAGCAGGACGCTCCAGCCCGACTGCGTGAAGTCGTCGATCTCGTCGACCTCGAAGGCCGCCTTGGAGCCTCTGACGTGCCGCGCGATGGAGTTGTGCGGCGAGGTCCGGAAGAGCACTCCGCCCTCGTGCACGACGTAGTTGACCGGCAGCACGACCGGCCCCTCGTCGCTGCAGAAGGCGACGCGTCCGACGGACCTGGTCGCGAGGAGCTCCAGGCACTCGGACGCGTCGAGCTCCCGGAGCCTGCCGCTCTTCCAGCTGCTCGACGTGGTCATGGCTCTCGTCTCCTCTAGAACGTCGGGGCCCACACGTCGGATCCGACGTGCGTCCTCGGTGGCTTGTCGTGGGCGGTCTGGGACGGGGGGAGGACCGCGACGGGCACGGCCGCACGGTGCAGCACCCCGCGCGCCGTGGAGCCGAGCCGGCCGAGGTGCCGCGAGGCGGTGGCGTGCCGACCGATGACCATCAGCTGGCCCACGCGCCCGGCGTCGATCACCGCGTCGACCGGTCGCTCGGCCGGGGCGGCGGTGACGACCTCGAGGTCGGGGAACTCCGCGCGCCAGGGCTCGAGCCGACGGTCGAGCTCTGCGGACACGCGCTTGCGCCCGTCGATGATCTCGTTCGGCGACCAGCTCAGCAGCGGCGGGATCTCCCACGCGTGCACGGCGACGAGGGGAACGTGCAGCGCCGCGGCGCGCTCGAACGCGAAGCGGAGGGCCGGCTCGTCGTCGCCGTCTCCCGTGACGCCGACGACGACCGGTGCCGACGCCGTCCGCGCCGGCACCCAGCTGTCGGGGACGACGACGACCGGGACCGACGCCCGGGCGGCGACCGCGATCGAGGTGCTCCCCAGCAGCAGGCGCTGGAGGCCGGCACGGGTACGGCGGCCGACGACCAGCATCAGCGTGTGCTCGTCGACGGCGCTCACCAGGACCTGCGGGGGCGTGCCGCTCGTCACCTGCGGGGGCAGCACCTCGACGTCGGTGCAGAGCTTCTGCGTGAGGCGGGTCAGGGACCGCTCCATCGCCTCGGTCGGGTCCTCGCCGAGGTAGGAGGCGGGCCTCGTCGCCGGCAGGCCGACGTCGGCCGGGCACGCGGAGACCACCTGCAGCAGGGCGTGCGCGCGATCGGCCTCCTGGCAGGCCCACAGCAGCGGGCCGGACCCCAGGACGGTGTCGTCGACGCCGACGACGATGCGGCCCCGGGTGCCGGTGTCGGGTGCGGGACGGCGCGTGCTGGCCTGCGTGCTCATGACGGCTCCTCTCGCGCGGCCGCGGGGCCGCGTCGGTCTCTCTGCCTCGACGCTAGGCAGGGCGGCCGCCGCCGGGCAGGGCCACAGGTCCCGCCCCGAGGGACGTTGGGTCCCGTCGCCGGCCCGGTCGGGAGCCGGTCCGGTGCGGGTCAGGTCACGGGACGGTCAGGTGGACCGCGGCACGCGTACCTTGACGTCGACGCAGACCGGGCCACCGGGCGTGCAGACGACGGGGTTGAGGTCCAGCTCGGCGATCTCGGGGTGCTGCGCCGCGAGGCGGCCGACGGTCTCGACGAGGTCCACGACGCCGTCGACGTCCACGCGTGCGGCACCGCGGAAGCCGTCGAGCAGCGGCCAGGTCCGCAGCGAGCGGAGGGCATCGCGGATCTCCGAGGGTCGCAGCGGGGTCATCAGGAAGACCTGGTCCTGCCAGAGGTCGAGGTTGACGCCGCCGCTGGCCACCATCACCAGGGGACCGAAGCGCTCGTCGCGGGTGAGCCCGATGGCGATCTCGGGGCCGGAGACCTGCTCCTGGACGAGCAGGGGCGCCCCGTCCCCCAGAGCGGCGAGCAGGTCGCCGGCCGCCGCACGCACGTCGCGCGCGTCATGCAGACCGGTGCGCACCAGCCGCACGTCCGACTTGTGCACGATCTCCCCGGCCGACGCCTTGACCACCACCGGGTAGCCGATCCGGTGTGCCTCGCGCTCGGCGTCGTCCACCGTGTGCACCGTCGCCATGGCCGGCACCCGGCCTCCCACCGTGCCGAGCAGCGCGGCCGCCTCGGTGGCCGCGAGCCAGCCTTCGTCCGGGACCGGCGCCGCCGGGCGTCCCGCGGCGGGAACGGAGCCGATGGCTGGGCCGAGGGCCGGGCCCGCGGGGGCCGTCGCGGCCTCGCCGCCGGCGTGGGAGGTGTTCGCCCGCCGCCAGCTCCCGTACGCCGCCGCATGGGCGAGCGCACCCACGGCCGCCTCCGCGGAGCGGAACTGCGTCGCCGCCCCGGCCGGGGAGAGCAGGCCTCCGGCGGTGACCGTGAGGACCGGTACGTCGACCTCCGCGGCGGCGACCCAGGAGACCGCCTCGCCGACCCCGTCGAGGTCCGTCACCGCCGTCGCGGCGGTGAGCACGAGCACGGCGTCGACGTCACCGGAGGACAGCAGCACCTCGAGCGCCGCGCGGTAGGACGCGGGCCCGGCCGCGGCCCCGAGGTCCACCGGGTTGGCCGTCGAGGCCACACCGGGGGCGGCCGAGTCGAGTGCGCGGCGCGTCCGGGCGGAGAGCTCGGGCACCACCAGGGCGGCGCGCTGCGCCGCGTCCGCCGCGAGGATGCCGAGTCCGCCGGCGTTGCCGAGGATGCCGAGACGTGGGCCGCGGGGGAGCGGCTGCTCGGTGAGCAGCGCCGCGGTGTCCACGAGGTCCTCGACGCCGTCGACCGGCACCACCCCGGCCGTCTTGAACAGCGCGTGCAGGGCGCGGGTGGGCGTGGCGCTGGCCGCTGTGTGCGACGCGCCGGCGCGCAGGCCCGCGCTCGACGTACCGCCGAAGGCCACCAGCAGCGGCTTGTGGCGGGCGAAGACGGCCGCCACCCGGGCGAACTTTCGGGGGTTGTGGAAGGACTCCAGGTACAGGGCGCCCGCCCGGATGCCCGGGTCCTCGGCCCACGCCGACAGCAGGTCGTTGCCCGACACGTCGAGCTTGTTGCCGAGCGACACGAAGCAGGCGATCCCGGACCCGCGGGCGCGCGACGCCTCCAGGACGGCCACGCCGACGCCGCCGGACTGCGACCCGACCGCGAGCGCGCCGGGTTGGGCGCCGGCCCGGGCGAAGGTGGCGTTGAGCCGGGTGTCGCGCAGGTTGCTCAGGACCCCGAAGCAGTTGGGTCCCACGACCCGCATGCCGAACTCGCGCGCCAGGTCCGCGAGGCGCTGCTCGGTCCGCTGCCCGTCCGCGGAGGTCTCGCCCAGCCCGGAGGTGAGGATGACGCACGTCCGGGTGCCGCGCGTCCCGAGAGCCCGGATCGCGTCCTCCAGCTCCTCGACCGGCAGCGCGATCACCGCCAGGTCCAGGTCCCGCGGCACCTCGTCGACGGTGGAGACGCACCGCACGCCCGGTACGTCGAGCCCGGAGCGACCCACCGCCGTGAGAGTGCCGCCGTAGCCGCCCGCCAGGATGTTCTCGAGCACCTCGCGGCCGATGCCGCCGCGGCTCCGGCTCACTCCCAGCACGCACACGCCGGCCGGCTCGAGCAGCGGGGCCAGGGACCGCCGCTCGGCCGCCCGCTCCCGTCGCCCGGACGCGGCGAGGCTGGCCGCACTGGGCCGGATGTCCATCGTCATCGAGAGGACCTCGTGGTCCCGCTGCTGGACGAACTCGAAGCCGGCGTCGTGGAAGACCCGGAGCATGGGCACGTTCGCGGCCAGCACCTCGGCGGAGAAGGTCGAGACCCCGCGCGCCAGGGACCACTGGGCGAGGTGCTCCAGGAGCAGGGTGCCGATGCCCTGTCCGTGCAGGCGCTCGTCGACGAGCATCGCGACCTCGGCCGTGCCGGGGGCGTCGACCGCGGCGGTGGCGATGCCGACGACCCGGCCGCCGTGCTCGGCCACCAGCGACCAGCTCGTGGGTGAGGGTGCACACACCCGGTCGACGAACGACTCGCTGGCCGACCGGTTCACGGCGAAGAACCGCAGGTAGATGCTGTTGTCCGAGGCGTTGCGGTGGAGCTCGAGCAGGGCGTCGCGGTCCTCGGGCGTGCTCGACCGCACGCGCGCCACCGTCCCGTTGGCGAGCAGCACCTTGCGCGGTGCATAGGACTCCGCGGCCGCCTGGACCGTCGTCACGCCGGTGCCCCGGTCTCCGCGAGCCGCGGACGTGTGCTCGGTGCGTCCCGGCCCGGCCCGGCGGCGATGCCGCTCGCGGGCACCAGGACGACCGGGCAGCCCCGGATCCGGCAGCCCCAGGAGACGAGGCCGGCCGGTCCGTGCGACCCGCTCACCAGGACGTCGCCCTCGTGGAGGTTGGCGCCGACGACCTGTTCCAGCTCACCCTCCGCCACGACGAGCCTCAGGTCGTGCGGCAGCGCGGGGCACTCGTCGAGGGCCGCCGCGAGCCAGGTCCGGGCCCGGGCCCGCTCGCGGGACTCGCGCCGCGCGC
>DASTGV010000093.1:0-12068 GCA_035718765.1 Nocardioidaceae bacterium | reverse complement strand
AGCCGGCCGCGGGCCAGGACCGTCCAGGCGGCGCCGCCCTGGGGCGCCGTGCCGTACGTGCGCACGACGAGCAGCGGATCACCGTGCAGCACCACCTCGTGCGGCAGGCCCGGCACGTCGCCGACGAGACCGAGGTGGCTCACCACCGGCGGGATCGCCGGCATCGTCTGGGCCACGTGCGGGGCCAACGCCGGCAGCACCCGGGGGTCGACCGCGACCACCACCACGTCGGCGTCGAGCGACCCCTGGTCGGTCTCGACGGCGACCACCCGGCCATCCTCGACCCGGAGGTCACGGGCGGTGGTGCCGAGCAGCACCTGCACCCTGCGCTCACCGAGCCGCCTGGTCATCGCCTCGGCCAGCCGGCCCATCCCGCCAGGGACCGTCCACACGCCGAAGTTCTGCTCGACGTAGGGCCACAGCCCCATCCAGGCCGGCACGTTGCGCGGGTCGTGCCCGTCCAGCCGGGTCTGCAGCAGCGCGACCTCGCGGAGCCGCTCGTCCTTCAGCGCCCGGTTCACCGCCCGGTGCAGCGAGGTCCTGGTCATCAGCAGCGAGCCGGTCGTCTTCTCGACGTGCTCGGGCGACCACGGGCGTTCGAGGTAGACCCGCCGGAGCAGGTCCCAGGACTCGGCGTTGGAGTGCACGAAGTCGACCCACCGCCGACCGAGCCCGGCCCCCAGCGACGCGTCGACCGCCTCGAGCTGGGCCGAGCGGCTGCCCGACGGCATCGCCAGCACGGTGCCGTCCTCGAAGCGGTGCTCGCGCATCGGGTCGACCGGGACCAGGTCGAGCTCGCGGTCGAGGGGCCGCCCGGACTTGCGGAACAGGTCGCGCACGACGGCCGGCAGCGCGGTCGCGGTGGGGCCGGCGTCCCACCGGAAGCCGTCCCGCTCGACGAAGCCGACGGCACCGCCGAGCACGTGGCGCCGCTCCACGAGCGTCACCTGGTGGCCCTGCTTCGCGAGCCGGGCGGCGGCCGCCGTACCCCCGAAGCCGCCTCCCACGACCACCACGCGCGCCATGCGACGACCCTAGTCGTGCGACCGGACCGGGCCGCCCTCCGTAGGCTCGCCCGCATGGCCCGCTACTTCGACGTGCACCCGCAGGACCCGCAGCCCCGGAGCATCGGCCAGGTGGTGCAGATGATCCGCGAGGACGCGCTGGTCGCCTACCCGACCGACTCCTGCTACGCGCTCGGCAGCCGCCTGGACAACGCCGAGGGCACCGAGCGGATCCGGCGGATCCGGCGGCTCGGCGACAAGCACCACTTCACCTTGGTGTGCGCGGACTTCGCGCAGCTCGGCCAGCTCGTGCAGCTCGACAACGCGGCGTTCCGGGCGGTCAAGGCGGCCACCCCTGGCCCGTACACCTTCATCCTCCCGGCGACCCGTGAGGTGCCCAAGCGGCTGGCGCACCCGAAGAAGCGCACCGTCGGCGTCCGCATCCCCGACCACCGGGTCGTGCAGGCGCTGCTGCGCGAGCTCGGGGAGCCGCTGCTGTCCAGCACCCTGCTGCTGCCCGACGCCGAGGAGCCGATGACCGACGGCTGGGCGATCAAGGAGGAGCTCGACCACGTCGTCGACGCCGTCGTCGACGCCGGGGACTGCGGGCTGGAGCCGACCACCGTGGTGGACTGGTCGGAGGGGTACCCCGAGGTCGTGCGGGTGGGAGCCGGGGACCCGTCGCGCTTCGAGTAGCGCCTAGCCGTCGAGCCGCTCCTGCAGGACGACGGTGACGGTGTCGCCCTCGCCCTTGCCGATCGCCTTGCGCACGTCGGCCTTCACCGGCAGCTTGTGGGTGCCGTCGCCGAGGGCCATGAAGGAGCTGCGGAACGGGTGGCCGTCGACGGTGCCGCGCACCTTGACCAGGCCGCGGGTGCCGAAGAACTCCGCCGAGCCCGGCCAGACGACGTAGGTCCATCCGCCCTTCGCGGGGCTCTTCTGCAGGGTGGCCGTGAACCGCTGGTCCATGTCGTCCTCCTCGAACGTGTCACCAGGATGGACCGGCCGTGGCCCGGGAACTCATCGCCGCACGTCCGGAGCGGACCGGACCCGCCCGAAGCCGGTGTGCAGCTCCTCGTCGAGGAGGCCCATCAGCGCCACGTTGAGTGCAGCCACCCGGGTGCCCGGCACCGGGTCGGACGGCGTCACCAGCCGGCAGTAGGTGCCGGCGGGGTTGGGGCCGACGGACACGTGCCAGCCGGTCTCCGACGTCGAGCGCGACAGCCGCCGGCCGTCCCAGCGCACGTGCACGTCGAACGGGTCGGCCACGACCTGGCGCGGGCTCATCGCGACCGGCCTGGCGAACCGGGCCCCGTCCATCCGCGGCAGCGCCCACGCCTCCAGGTCGGCGACGGAGACGGCGGGGTCGCGCCCGTCCACGAGGTTGCTCTGGAGCAGCGTGAACAGCGGCCCGTCCACGACGCGGGCCAGTGACGCGAGGCCGCCGGACATCCGGGCGTTGAGCTCGGTGGGCCGGAACCCGTCCTCGGTCAGCACCCCGTCGATGCCGAACCCGCCCCGGTAGCCGGCCGTGAGGCGCAGGTGCTCCCCGGTGCGACGGGCGAGGTCCCGCATCCGCGTCCGGTCCTCGTCCGGGGGGTCCCACGTCGTGCCGAGACCGCCGTAGACGAAGGCCCGCCGCTCGCCGCGCAGGATGGCCAGCTCGACCGGGCGGAACACCGCCGTCCCGTCGGGCAGGACCATCCCGTGGATGCTGCACGGCACCCCTTCCAGGAAGGGCATCACCCGCACCCGGTCGCAGCGCGCGGCGAAGAACGCCAGGGCCGTCGCGACGTCCTCGTCGGAGACCACCCAGCGCACGAAGTCGCCGCCACCGTTGAACCCGTCGCGGGCGTCGCCGGCCCAGACGGTGCCCGCGCCGCGGTCCAGCCGTCCGGCAGTCCGGCTGGCCTCCTCGACGGGCACGATGCGGGACTCGGCCCGCTCGCCGCCGACCGCGTCCCAGACCGCGTCCGCGACGAGCTTGTCCTCGAGCGCCGTCCAGGCCGACGGCCGGCCCCCGACCACCCGGCGGCCGTCGATCGGCTCGGTGCCGATGAACGGGCCGACCAGCCAGAGCGCCTCGCGGCCCGGGTCGTAGGCGTCGACGGCCCGGCGGACGTCGTCGGGCAGCGCGTGCACCACGGCGTCCTGGCGGCGCAGGTCCTCGGTCATCGTGCGCCGCGGCTCCATGGCCAGGTGCACCACCTCGGCCTGCGCCGGCGTCGGCACCGGCCCGGCCCCGACCGCGTTGGCCACCAGCAGGGGTCGCCGCGCGCCCGACTGCTCGAGCAGCCCCACGAGGTCGGTGTAGCCCGCCAGCGGGGCGATCCCGCAGACGACGAGACGGTCGCGGAACAGGCCGCCGAGGTGCTCGGCCCACTCCTTGCGGGTCGCGTCGTCGGACAGGTCCATGCCCTGGAGGCTAGGAGGAAGCCGGGTCGTCCGCGACCGGTTTCGGCGGCCGAGCTCCGGGCGGAATCTGAGTACAAGTGCGGATCCGTCCCCCCGGCGCGGCCGGAAGAGTGGGCCCGGCCGGGACGGCCCGGGCCCCCACGGGGGAGGGCCCGGGCCGTTACCGGTTCTTCACGTGTGTGGCCTTTACACAGTCCGGTATGTCGGGGTTGGGTGGACCCGGCCCGGAATCCCCTCCGGGCCGTTCTCGGGACAAGGGGTGCCACGCATGGTGCACAGGAACAGGTGGGGAGCCGTCGTCGCCGCGGCCTCCCTCGTGGCGGGAGGGCTGGCGCTGGTCGCCGCCCCGCAGGCCCAGGCGGCCGACTGGAGCAGGTGCCTCGACGGCTCGCGCGACCGGCAGGCGGTCTTCGACCGCGCGGCCGACGTCAGCGGGGTGCCGGTGAAGGTGCTGCTCGGCGTCTCCTACCTGGAGTCGCGCTGGGACGACCACGGCACGCAGGTCAGCAGCTCCGGCGGCTACGGCCCGATGCACCTCACGCAGGACGCGGCCGCCGCCCACGCCCGCAAGATCGCCGAGGCCAAGGGCGACGGTGCCCCGGTCGCGCCGCGGACCGGCACGCTCACCGCCGCCTCGCGGATCACCGGCTGGTCGCGGCAGGCCCTGCGCTCCGACGACGTCGCGAACATCTGTGGTGGTGCGGCGGTCCTCGCGTCGTACCAGCCCCACACCACGGCGACGGCGCCGGCCGCCTGGAGCCAGGCCGTCGGCGCCTGGTCCGGGTCGGCCGACGCGGCCGAGCGCGTGCAGTTCGCGCGGCAGGTGTTCTCGGCCCTGCGGTCCGGGGAGTCCCGGACCACCAACGACGGGCAGCGGGTCACGCTGGCCGCGACACCCGGCGCCACCGTCGACGAGGACGCCGCGGCCGCCACAGGCACGATCCCGTCCGGCAACGAGGTCGTCGACTGCCCGGTGACCCTGTCCTGCGAGTCGGTCCCGGCGCCGTACCAGCAGACCGGCACCAAGCCCAGCCAGTACGGCAACCACGACCTGGCGAACCGCCCGGTCGACGGTCTGAGCATCGACTACATCGTCATCCACGACACCGAGGGCTACTACCCGACGGCGATCAAGCTCGTGACGGACCCGACCTACCTCGGCTGGCACTACACGGTGCGCTCCTCCGACGGCCACGTGGCGCAGCACGTCAACCCCAAGAACGTCGGGTTCCACGCCGGCAACTGGTACGTCAACATGCACTCGATCGGCATCGAGCACGAAGGCTTCGCCGCCACCGGGGCGACCTGGTACACCGAGTCGATGTACGAGAGCTCCGCCGCGCTCGTGAAGCACCTCGCCACGAAGTACGGCGTGCCGCTGGACCGCGCGCACGTCATCGGCCACGACCAGGTCCCCGGCATCCTCACCGCCAACATCCCGGGCATGCACTGGGACCCGGGGCCGTACTGGAACTGGGAGCACTACATGGCGCTCCTGGGTGCGCCGCTCACGCCGGACCGCCGGGAGCCGAGCAACGTGGTCACGGTGGTGCCCGGGTTCGCCGACAACCCGCAGCCGGTCAGCAACTGCGACGGTGCCGGCAAGGCGCACCCCTGCCCCACCCAGGGCACCAACTTCGTCTACCTGCGCACCGCGCCGTCCGACACGGCCCCGCTCGTGAACGACCAGGGCCTGCACCAGAACGGCCAGCCGGCCACCACCGAGGTCTCCGACATCGGTCCGCGCCTCGCGGCGGGTCAGAAGGTCGAGGTCGTCGAGCGCAAGGACGGCTGGATCGCCACCTGGTGGCTGGGTGGGCTCGCGTGGTTCAAGGCCACCAACGCCGCGGGTGCGTCCGTGGTGCGCCCGTCGCAGGGCCAGGTCGTCCAGGCGGCCGGCACGGACGAGGTGCCGGTCTACGGCCGCGCCTACCCCGAGCAGGAGGCGTACGCGAACACGCCGGTGCCCTACCAGACCGTGGCGCCGCTGCTGTACCGCATCAAGCCGGGCCAGTCCTACGTGCTCGCGGACGACTCGCTGAAGACCGACTACTACTACGCGAAGACCTACGACAGCTCGCTGCCGGGGGACCACACCGTGGTGGTGGGCAAGCAGCGCTACTACCAGATCTGGTACGGCCACCGGATCGCGTACGTGAAGGCCACCGACGTCAGGCTCGCCGACGGCTGACCACCTGCGTGCACGAGGCCCCGCCGGCGACATCGACGGTGGTGGGCGGGGCCTCGTGCCGTCGTACGGCGCGGCGGCCCGGCATGGCGTGCCCACGGGATCCGGGTTAGCGTGCGCAGATGAGCGACCTGGGTGGGGCCGACGAGCGCGAGTGGCCCACGCGCTGTCCGACCTGCGGCACCGAGCTGGCCTCCGCCGTCGTCGACCTGGACCAGACGAACGAGAACCGCGCCGAGTTCCAGGCCGGTGAGATGGTCGCCGTCGACTACTGCCCGAACCCCGACTGCCCGACGAACCAGCCGGACGCCCAGCAGCCTCCCGGCCAGGGCTGACGGTCGACCACCCGGGTGGCCGTCACGATCCGGGACTAGGTCGTGGCCCGTCCCGCTCGGCCGCGATCACGACGCCCAGTGCGTCGGGCTCGCGGCCGACCACGGTGGTGCCGTCGTCGGCGGTGAGGATCGGCCGCTGGATCAGCTGGGGGTGCGCCACCATCGTCGCCAGCCAGCGGCCGCGGTGCGCCTCGTCCCTCGGGTAGGACGCCAGGCCGACCTCGGACGCCACCGCCTCCCCGGTCCGCGCGATGTGCCACGGCTCCAGGCCGAGCCGGTCGAGCACGGCCGACAACTCCTCGACCGTCGGCGGGTCCTCCAGGTAGCGCCGCACGGTGTAGGCGATCCCGGCCTCGTCGAGCGACGCCGTCGCGGCCTGGCACTTGGAGCAGGCGGGGTTGACCCAGATCTCCATGTCGCCGCTACTCCACGTCGGTCTCGACGGCCCCGGTCATCGCGACCAGCTCGTCGAAGGTCGTCGAGAACACCGCGGCCGGGTGGCCCGCGGCTGCCCACACCACGTCGTAGCGCCGCAGCCACGGGTCGATGTAGGTCGGCACCTGCGCCGGGTGGGCGATGGGGGAGACGCCGCCGATCACCTGCCCGGTGTGGGTCCGCACGAACTCCGGCTTCGCGCGCCTGAGGCTCTCGACGCCGATCGTGGCCGCGACCTTGCCGGTGTCGACACGGTGCGCGCCGGAGGTGAGCACCAGCACCGGGTGGCCGGCGGCGTCGAAGAGCAGGCTGTTCGCGATCGCGCCGACCTCGCAGCCGAGGGCCTCGGCGGCCAGCGCCGCGGTGTGCACGGAGTCGGGGAGCACCACGATCCGGCCGGTGCCGCCCCGGGCGGTGAGCTCGGCGCGGAAGCGGGCGACGGAGGCGTGCTCGGTGGACGGGGGCTGCTCGGCGGTCACACCGCGACCCTACGGTCCTCCCGGCGACTCCCCGACGGGTGGCCGGCCACGGCGTCCACGGATCGTGGCGAAGTGGTTGACGGGCTGTCCGCGGCCAGGTGTACCGTGGAAGTCGTTCGAACAGATGTTCGAACACTCCCGGCGGGGGTGACCTCGACCCCCACCTCCGCCGGGCCCCGGGGCACCAGGGTGCCGGAGGCCGGGGACAGCGAGGCGGGGTCGGTCCGGGGTCGAGCCGTGACGGACGAGAGCGCGAGCTCGGAAGGTGGCAGCGATGCGACGGTACGACGACCCCGTGGACGTGCGCCGGGGGCAGGTGGCAGGTGCCGGGGGGACGACGGTCCTGGTCGAGGGGCCGGAGCAGTTCCTCTGGCGAGGACGGCTCTGGCGGGTCACCGCGGTGGTGGCCCACTGGGTGGAGACCGGGGCGTGGTGGCAGTCGAGCGGCGTGCACGCCGTGCTCGGCGCCGACGAGAGGGCCGACGAGGGAGCCGACAGGAGGGCCGACGGGCAGGAGGCCGGCACCCCACGCGGGGGGACCGACCTGGCCGCCGAGCGCGAGGTGTGGCGGGTCGAGGCCGACCGCGGCATGGCCTCGGTCCGCGGTGCCGCCGACGGCGAGGGACGGCCCGGCCGCGGTGTCTTCGACCTGGTCTTCGACTGGGCCGAGGGCAGCTGGCGGCTCAGCCGGTGCCTGGACTGAGAGGGGACGGCCATGACGCACACGACACCCACCAGCAGGGCTCCCCATCACCCCTTCGACCTGCCGGCGGCGACGCACTCCTACCTCGAGCGGTCGGCGGCCTCGCTCCGGGAGGCGATGACCAGCCGCGAGACACCGCAGCGCTACGCCTGCGCGCACGTCGCCGCGCTGCGGGCCACCGCGGCCCTGCTCGCGGCCCGGGCCACCCCGGTCCCCACGCCCCGGCGCAGCCGTCAGAAGAACGCCTGGGTGCTGCTCGCCGAGGTCGCCCCGGAGTTCGGGGAGTGGGCGGCGTTCTTCTCCGCCGGCGCGGCCAAGCGGGCGGCCGCCGAGGCCGGCTCCTCCCGCGCGGTCACCGAGCGGGAGGCCGACGACCTGGTCCGCGACGCCGACCGGTTCCTCGGCCTGGTCGAGGAGTCGCTCGGGATGACCCGGCACGTCCCGCTGGAGGCCACGATGACGCCGGGGACCGGTCCGGAGCGGCGGGACGCCGGCGGGCGTGCGGGGCGGCGCGATCACGTTGCCTGACCCGTTCGTGCACCTGAAGGTCGCGTCCGGCTACTCCCTGCAGTACGGCGCGTCCCACCCGCACGTGCTCGTCGAGCGGGCCGTCGAGCAGGAGATGGACACCCTCGCGCTCACCGACCGCGACGGCACCTACGGCGCCGTCCGGTTCGCCAAGGCGTGCCTGCAGGGCGGGGTCCGGCCGGTGCTGGGGGTGGACCTTGCGGTCGCGCCGCTGCACCCGTGGAGCGGTCTCGAGCAGCCGTCGGCCTCCGGCTCGTCGCGGACCCGCACCCCGGCGCGGGGCGGGGCGTTCCGCGACCGGCGGCTGCCGCGGGTGACGTTCCTGGCCGGCAGCCGCCGGGGCTGGGCGTCGCTGTGCCGGCTGGTCTCCGCGACCCACCTCGCGGGGGAGCGCGGCGAGCCGGTGAGCACCCTGGACCTGGTGGCCGAGCACGTCACCGGCAGCGCCGGGCGCGGCGACGTGGTGGTGCTGCTGGGTCCCGGCTCCGAGCTGGGCCGGGCCGCGACGCTGCGGCGTGACGACCTGGCGCACGCCGCGCTCGCCCCGTGGCTCGAGGTGGTCGACCGGGCCGACCTGCTCGTCGAGCTGGTCTCGCACCGGCTGCCCGGGTCCGGTCCCGGGTCGTCCCCGCACGCCGCCCGGATGGCCGCGGTGGCCCGGGCGACCGGGCTCGGCACGGTGCTCACCAACGCGGTCCGCTACGCCGACCGGCTGGACGCACCGACCGTCGACGTCCTCGACGCCGCCCGCCGGCTGGTGCCGCTCGACCTGCGGCACGTCGACCGCGGCAACGCCGAGGGGTTCCTCAAGTCGGGCAAGCAGATGGCCGAGGTGGCCGAGGAGGTCTGCCGCTACGCCGGGCTCGGCTCGGACAGCACCCGGGAGGCCCGTCGGCTGCTCGCGCACACCCGCGCGGTCGGGGACCGGTGCGCGCTCGACCCGCGGACCGACCTCGGCCTGGGGGAGGTGCACTTCCCGGAGTTCGACTTCCGCCGGGACTCCGTCGCCGCCGGCCGGCACCGCACCGCCGACGGCGTGCTGCGGGCCCGCTGCGAGGCGGCGGTCGGCCACCGCTACGGCAACGCCCCGCGGCAGCGGATCTGGAAGCGCCTCGACGACGAGCTGCAGACCATCGGGTCGCTGGGGTACGCGCCGTACTTCCTCACCGTCGCCGACGTCACCGACCTCATCAAGGACATGGGGGTGCGCTGCGCGGCCCGCGGGTCGGGGGCCGGCAGCCTGGTCAACTACCTGCTCGGCGTCTCCGGGGTCGACCCGCTGCGCCACGACCTGCTGATGTCGCGGTTCCTCTCACCGCTGCGCCGGGCGCTGCCCGACATCGACGTCGACGTGGAGTCCGCGCGGCGGCTCGAGGTCTACGAGGCGATCCTCGACCGCTACGGCGGGGAGCGGTGCGTGTGCGTGTCGATGATGGACACCTACCGCGTCCGGCACGCGGTGCGCGACGTCGGGGCCGCGCTCGGCATGCCGGTCGGCGAGATCGACGCGATCGCCAAGGCGTTCCCGCACATCCGGGCCCGCGACGCCCGGGTCGCCCTGCAGGACCTGCCCGAGCTGCGCGCGTCGGGGCTCGGCGAGCAGCGGCTCGACCTGCTGTTCCGGCTCGTCGAGCGGCTCGACGGCCTGCCCCGGCACATCGCCGTGCACCCCTGCGGGGTGCTGCTCTCCGACGCCACCCTGCTCGACCGGACGCCGGTGGAGGCGTCGTACGCCGGCTTCCCGATGAGCCAGTTCGACAAGGACGACGTCGAGGACCTCGGCCTGCTCAAGCTCGACGTCCTCGGGATCCGGATGCAGTCGTCGATGGCGCACGCGGTCGACGAGATCGAGCGGCTGGAGGGGGTCCGGCTCGACCTCGACGACGAGCGGCAGGTGCCCTTCGACGACGAGGCGACCTTCCGGATGATCTCGCAGGCCAAGACCCTCGGCTGCTTCCAGATCGAGTCGCCCGGCCAGCGCGAGCTGGTCGGCAAGTCCGGCATCGAGTCCTTCGAGGACATCATCACCGACATCTCGCTGTTCCGGCCGGGGCCGGTCAAGAGCGACATGATCACGCCCTACCTCGACGCCAAGCAGGGCTGGCGGATGCCGCTGTACCTCCACGACGACCTCCGCCCGATCCTCGGCCCCACGCACGGCGTGGTGGTGTTCCACGAGCAGGTCATCGAGATGATCGCCCGGTTCGCCGGGTGCAGCTACGACGAGGCCGACGAGGCGCGCCGGGCCCTCGGCGACGTCGAGGGGATGGCCGAGACCAAGGTCTGGTTCTTCCCGCGGGCGATGCGGCGCGGCTACCCGCGGGCGGTCGTCGAGCAGGTCTGGAAGGTCCTCGAGGCGTTCGCGTCCTTCGGGTTCTGCAAGGCGCACGCCGCCGCCTTCGCGCTGCCGACCTACCAGTCGGCCTGGCTCAAGGCGCACTACCCGGCGCACTTCCTGTCCGGCGTGCTCACCCACGACCCGGGGATGTACCCCAAGCGGCTGATCCTCGACGACGCCCGCCAGTTCGGCATCGCGGTGCTCGGCCTCGACGTCAACGCGAGCGAGAAGGCGTTCGTGGTGGAGAGGGTCGGGGTGTATGACGAGCCGCCTCCCGAGGTCCTGGGGGAGGCGCCCCGTCAGGCCCCCGGGGACGGTCTGCCGGACGGGCGGGCCTACGGCATCCGGCTCGCGCTGTCGGAGGTGAAGGGCATCTCCGAGGCGGAGGTGGACCGGATCGTCGCGGCCCGCCCCTACCACTCGCTCACCGACTTCTGGCACCGCGCGCGGGTGTCCCGGCCGGTGGTGGAGCGGCTGGTGCTCGCCGGTGGGTTCGACGGCGTCTACGGCATCGGGTCGCCGGTCGGCGTGCGCCGCCGCGGCCGGGTGACCCGGCGCGACCTGCTGCTCCAGGTCGCCGACCTCGACCGGCACGCCCGGGCCGTCGACCGGGCCAGCAAGGGCCGCGGCCGGGGGCTCGCCAGCCGCGGCGTCACCCCGGGCGGACGGGTGGCGGCGGCCGCGAAGGCGGCGGACGCGGCCGCGGGCAACAGCTCCGACGACCTGGTCCGCGAGCGCCAGCGCGACCGGCTGCCCGACCGGGAGCGCAGCAGGCCGGGCGGCCCGGGGGAGCAGGACCGTCCGTGGGAGCAGCCGACCGGTCTGCACCCGAGCCGCCAGCAGGCGGGGGTCTGGGAGCAGGCCCAGCGGCAGTCCCGGGCCACCCAGAAGGCCGCCCCGGTGACCTCGGTCCAGCTCGCCCTCGACCTCGGCGACACCCCGGTCGACGGGGAGGTCAGCGGGCTGCCGGAGATGAACGCCTCGGAGCGGGTGCGCGCCGAGCTGGAGATCCTCGGGCTCGACGTGAGCCGGCACGTCGTGGAGTTCTACGACCCGTTCCTCGACGCGATCGGGGTGACCCGGTCCGCGGACCTGCTCGACCGGCGCAGCCGCTCCGAGCTGCTCGTCGCCGGGGTCAAGGTCGCCACCCAGACCCCGCCGATCCGGTCCGGGCGGCGGGTGGTCTTCCTGACCCTCGACGACGGCACCGGGCCGGTCGACGCGACGTTCTTCGAGGACGTGCAGGGCCCCTACGCCGCCACGGTGTTCCACTCCTGGCTGCTCGTGGTGCGCGGCGAGCTGCGCCGCACCGGGCGGCAGGGCGTCTCGCTGCGGGCCACCGGCTGCTGGGAGCTGCCGGTGCTGCACGAGGCCTGGCAGTCCGCCGCGCCCGGTGAGGGCCTCGCCGCGGTCCACGCGCTGATGGCCGCGGTCCCCGAGGGCTTCGGGGCGGTCGGCGAGGGCGCCGTGCAGGGAGCGGCCGAGAGCCGCGCCACCCGGCCGGTGATGGCCAAGCCGCCCGAGCTCGGCTCCGGGAGTGCCGACGGCCACCACAGCGCGGCCGGCGGCATGGGCCGGCGCCGGGTGCTGGTGCACTCCAGCGGGTTCGCCATGTCGCCCTACGCCGACGTCAAGCCGCCCGG
>DASTGV010000092.1:0-4189 GCA_035718765.1 Nocardioidaceae bacterium | reverse complement strand
CGACGACAGCCTGCGCAACGTCGAGTCGGCCCGGGAGGTCGGTCTGGCCGCGGAGCACTGGGTGCACGGCGACGGCCTCGACGCGCTGCACGAGCACCTCGCCCGGCACGGCCTCGCGGTCCGGTGAGCCCGCGGGCGCTGACCGTCTGCCGGCTCGTCGCCGACCCGGATGCCGTGCACCGGCGCCTGCACGACCGGCACCGGGACGACGCGGACGGGCTCGGCTGGCACCTGCACCGGGCGGGCGAGCTGGCCGCGATCCAGGACGCGTCGGCCGTCGAGGACCTGCGCCTCGACGTCACCGCGCTCGCGGTGATCGAGGCCGCGTCGCGCGTTCTCGAGCACTGGGACGTGTGAGACTCACCGCCGTGGACGCGCTGAGCCATGACTGGCGGATCGAGGAGCGGGAGTACGCCCGGCAGGAGCAGCGGCGGGGTCGGCGACACGCCTACGAGCGTCTCGACCCCCGTCGCACCGTGCTGGTGGTCGTCGACCTGGTGCCGTTCTTCGTCGAGGAGATGCCCTACGCCCGCGGCATCGTGCCACGCGTCAACGCGATCGCGACCGCGCTGCGCGCGGCGGGTGGAACCGTCGCCTGGGTGCTGCCCGGTGCGGGTGAGCCGAACGCGGTCAGCGACGAGTTCTTCGGTCCCGAGGTCGCCGCGATGTACCGCGCGTCCGGAGGCGAGGGTCCGCTGCGCGACCGCCTGTGGCACGAGCTCGCCGTGGCCGACGAGGACCTGCTGGTCGAGAAGACGGCGCCCAGCGCGTTCTTCCCCGGGTTCTCGCCGCTGCCCGGGCTGCTCACGGACCGCGGGATCGACACGGTGCTCGTCACGGGCGCCGTCACCAACGTCTGCTGCGAGTCCTCGGCCCGGGACGCGAGCACCCTGGGCTACCGCGTCGTGATGGTGGCCGACGCCAACGCGGCGCTTCGCGACCTGGACCACAACGCCACGCTGCACACGGTCTACCGGGCCTTCGGCGACGTCCGGCCGACCGACGAGGTGCTCGCGCTCATCGCAGCGGGCTGACCACCGAGAGCCGCATCCCGAGGATCGGCCCGACGGTCAGGTCTCGGGCTCCGGCGGCGTCTCCGCACCCTCACGCTCGTCGCGCTCGGCCCAGGCGAGCAGCGGCGTAATGTCGAAGACCGCCTGGTCGATCCCGGCGTGCAGGTCGCCGATCTCGGCGTAGCGCGCGGGCACCGTCGCGATGGTGCAGTCGCGCGGGTGCACGTCGTCGACCTCGTCCCAGCGGATCGGCGTCGACACCGTGCCCTCGGGGTTGCCGCGCACGGAGTACGCCGCGGCGATCGTGTGGTCGCGGGCGTTCTGGTTGTAGTCGACGAAGAGCTTCGTGGGGTCGCGGTCCTTGCGCCACCAGGTGGTCGTCACGTCGTCGGTGCGCCGCTCCACCTCGCGCGCGAACGCCAGCGCCGCCCGGCGTACGTCCTTGAAGCCGTGCTCGGGACGGATCCGCACGTAGACGTGCAGGCCCTTGCCGCCGGACGTCTTCGGGAAACCCGTGGCACCGAGCTCGTCGAGGACCTCGTGGACCACGTGCGCGACCCGGCGCACGGTGGCGAAGTCGCAGGCGTCGCCGGGGTCGAGGTCGATGCGCCACTCGTCGGGCTTCTCGGTGTCGGCGCGGCGGCTGTTCCACGGGTGGAACTCGACGGTGGACATCTGCACCGCCCACACCACGTGCGCGATCTCGGTGACGCACAGCTCGTCGGCGGTGCGGTTCCACCTCGGGAAGTGCACCCGCACCGTCTCCATCCACGGCGGGGCCCCGGCGGGCAGCCGCTTCTGGTGCACCTTCTCGCCGCTAACGCCGGTGGGGAAGCGGTGCAGCATGCAGGGCCGCTCGAAGAGGGCGTTGACGATGCCGTCCCCGACCGAGAGGTAGTACTCGACCAGGTCGAGCTTGGTCTCGCCGCGCGCCGGGAAGTAGACCCGGTCGGGGTTGCTCACCCGCACGACCCGGTCGTCGACCTCCACCTCGACCGCGGGGCTCTTCGACGCCATGGCCTCGAAACTAGTGGAAGCCGGCGACCCGCACCCGCAAGACTGCGGCCATGACCTCCCGGATCGCGCACACCACCGTCGACGCCGCCAACGCCTACGAGCTCTCCGAGTGGTGGAAGCAGGTGCTGGGGTACGTCGACCTGGACGGCGACCCGAACCTGCCGGGCCACGAGGAGTGCATGATCCGCTCGCCCGAGACCGGCCACCACGTCCTGTTCATCGAGGTGCCCGACGCCCGCGCCGTGAAGAACCGTCTGCACTTCGACCTCCGACCGGTCGACCGCACCCGCGACGAGGAGGTCGACCGGCTCGTGTCGATCGGGGCGAGCCGGCTCGCCGACCACCGCGACGTCCGCGGGGACGGCACCGGCTGGGTCACCCTGGCCGACCCCGAGGGCAACGAGTTCTGCGTGCTGCGCAGCGACGCAGAACGCGGGGTCGGGGCCACCTCGTAGACTGGCGGCCACACCCCTCCCACCCCCTCACCGGCGTGGACAGGGGTCCGTCGTGTTGCCTCGAGACCGGGAGAACTTCGTGGGTGTCAGCGGCCTGGCCGACCTGGTCCTGCAGGACAAGACCCTCGCCGCGGCGATGGCCGACGCCCGCGGCGGCGTCGTCCCCGCGCTCGCCCTGACCGCACCGGGTGCGCTGCGCCCGTTCGTGGTCAAGGGGCTCGTCGACGCCGGGCGGACCGTCCTCGCGGTCGCGGCGACGGCCCGGGAGGCGGAGGACCTGGTGACCGCGCTCGGCGGGCTGATGAACCCGTCCGAGGTCGCGTACTACCCGGCCTGGGAGACCCTCCCGCACGAGCGGCTCTCGCCACGCAGCGACACGGTCGGCCGGCGGCTCGCGGTCCTCCGGCGGCTGCGGCACCCGGGCTCGGACGCCTCGAACGGCCCGGTCAAGGTGGTCGTCGCCCCGGTCCGCTCGGTGCTCCAGCCGCAGGTCCGCGGCCTCGCCGACCTCGAGCCGGTCGAGCTCTCCGTCGGTGACGAGGTCGAGCTCGACGACGTGGTGCGCCGGCTCGCCGCAGCGGCGTACTCCCGGGTCGACCTGGTGGAGAGGCGCGGCGAGTTCGCGGTCCGCGGCGGCATCATCGACGTCTTCCCGCCCACCGAGGAGCACCCGCTGCGGGTGGAGTTCTGGGGCGACGAGGTCGAGGAGATCCGGTCCTTCGCGGTGGCCGACCAGCGCACGCTCGAGCCGGTGAGCCGGCTGTGGGCGCCGCCGTGCCGCGAGCTGCTGCTCACCGACGAGGTGCGGGCCCGGGCCAAGGAGCTCGGCGAGACCCACCCGCAGCTCGCCGAGATCGCCGAGAAGCTCGCCGACGGGCACGCCGTGGAGGGCATGGAGTCGCTCTCGCCCGTGCTGGTGGACGAGATGGAGATGCTCGTCGACCTGCTGCCGGAGAGCACCCACGTGCTGGTGCTCGACCCGGAGCGCGCCCGCAGCCGGGCGCACGACCTGGTCGCGACCAGCGAGGAGTTCCTCGAGGCGTCCTGGGCGGCGGCCGCCGGTGGCGGCGCGGCCCCGATCGACCTGGGCAAGGCGTCCTACCACTCGCTCGCCGACGTCCGCGCGATGAGCCTGGCGCAGGGCAAGGCGTGGTGGAGCGTCTCGCCGTTCGGCCTGGACCCCGACGCGGCCCCGACGGGACCGCTGCGCGACGAGCTGGGCGAGGTCGTCTCCTCCGGTGTCGACGTCGAGGTGGGCGCGGTCGAGTCGCGGCTGCTGCCGTTCCAGACCGTCGAGGCCTACCGCGGCGACATGGAGCGCGCGGTCACCGACATGAGGGCCTGGCTGGGCAACGACAGCCGGGTGGTGCTGCTGCACGAGGGCCATGGCCCCGCGCAGCGGCTGGTCGAGGTGCTCAAGGAGCACGACGTCCCGGTCCGGCTGGTCGAGTCGCTCGACGGCGAGCCGGAGAAGGGCCTGGTGCACGTCACCACCGCGACGCTGGAGCACGGGTTCACCGACGCCGGGCTGTGCCTGGCCGTGCTCACCGGCGACGACCTCACCGGCCAGCGCGCGTCCACCAAGGACATGCGCCGGATGCCGACCCGCCGCAAGAAGCAGATCGACCCGCTGGAGCTGAAGGCCGGCGACTACGTGGTGCACGAGCAGCACGGCGTCGGCCGCTACCTGGAGATGCGCCAGCG